>CAXNFA010000001.1:0-18000 GCA_964201105.1 Alphaproteobacteria bacterium
ACCACGATGCCCATCAGGATGACCGACTGCGCCGCCGAGCCGCCGAAATCCTGGCCGCGGAAGCCATCGGAATAGACCTTGTAGACAAGAATTTCCGTCGACCGGGCCGGACCGCCCTTGGTCAGGGCATCGACGATGCCGAAGGTGCCGAAGAAGGCATAGATGATGTTGACGACCAGCAGGAAGAAGCCGGTTGGGGCCAGCAGCGGAAAGACGATCGTCCAGAAGCGGCGGGCGGGGCCAGCGCCGTCGATCGCCGCAGCCTCGACCAGCGAATGCGGGATCGACTGCAGGCCCGCCAGAAAGAAGACGAAGTTGTAGCTGATCTGATTCCAGCAAGCAGCGGCGACAACCAGCATCAATGCCTGCGAGCCGTTGATCTGGTGGTTCCACTCAATGCCAAGGGCATTGAGATAATAGGGCAACAGGCCAGCTCCCGGGTTGAAGAGAAAGCCCCACAACACGCCGGCCACCGCAGGCGCCACGGCATAGGGCCAGATCAACAGGCTGCGATAGCCGCCCGCGCCGCGCAGGCTGCGGTTGGCCGTGACCGCCAGAAGCAGGGCCATTGCAAGGCCGATGAAGGCGACAGCAACGCTGAAGATGGCGGTTGTCTCGAACGACGCCCAATAACCTTCATCGTCAAACAGCCGCTCGAAATTTCGGAACCAGACGAAACGCGAAGAGCCGCCAAAGGCGTCCTCCAGCAGCATCGACTGCCAGATCGCCTCACCGGACGGCCAGATGAAGAAGACCAGCGTGACGATCAGCTGCGGCCCCAGAAGAAGGTAGGGCAGCAGGCGGTCGTTGAAAATTGCGCGTTTCATGGCAGGACTGGCGCCCCGGATTGAACCGGGGCGCCGATATCCTTGCTCAGTTGGCGGCCTGGAAGTCCTTCAGGAGCTTGTTGCCGCGGGTGACCGCGGTGTCGAGCGCCTGCTTGGCAGTCTTCTGGCCAGCCCACACGGCTTCGAGTTCCTCATCGACCACATCGCGGATCTGGACGAAGTTGCCGATGCGCAGACCCTTGGAATTGTCCGTCGGCGGGTTGAGCTGCAGCTGCTTCACCGCAATGTCGCGGCCAGGGAACTTCTGGTAGAAGCCGGCATTCTCAGTGATTCCCGCCGCAGCGACGGAAATTGGCACATAGCCGGTTTCCTGATGCCACTTCGCCTGCACGTCGCCGCGCGACAGGAAGGTGAAGAACTTGGCGACACCCTTGTACTCTTCCTTCGGCTTGCCCTGCAGAGCCCACAGCGTGGCGCCGCCGATGATCGAGTTCTGCGGCTTGGCGTCGCCCCAGACCGGCATCATCGTCGTCCCAACCTTTTCGGCTCCCAATGCCTTCTCGATTGCAGCGGCAGAAGCCGAGGAACCGATATGCATGCCGCAGTCGCCCGCCGTGAACATGGGCGTCGACTTGCCTTCACGGCCTCCGTAAACGAAGACTTTCTCCTTGCTCCAGTCTGACAGTGCCTGGACCAGCGTCACACGCTGCGTGTCGTTGAACTTCAGCTCGATATCCGTCCCGGAGAAGCCGTTGGCGCCGGTCGCGTAGGGCAGGTTGTGCCACGCGCCGAAATTCTCGATCAGCGTCCAGGTCTGCCACTGCGGGGTGAAGCCGCATTTGGCGCCAGAAGCGACGAGCTTCTTGCCGAATTCGCCCACGTCCTGCCACGTCTTCGGGCCCTTGCTGGGATCAAGACCAGCCTTCTGGAACATGTCCTTGTTCCAGTACATCACGGGGGTAGAGGAGTTGAACGGCATCGACAGCAACTTGCCATCGGTGGTCGAGTAATAGCCGTAGACCGGGCCAATGAAGGTCTTGGGATCAAAGGGCTCGTTCGCATCAGCCATCAGCTGGTGAACAGGATAGATCGCGCCTTTCGCCGCCATCATCGTCGCCGTGCCGACTTCGAACACCTGGACGATATGGGGCTGCGCGTTCTGGCGAGCGCGGAAGGCCGCGATGGCTGCTGTCAGTGTCTCTGTATAGGAGCCCTTGAAAACCGGGACGACCTTGTACTCGGTCTGCGACGCATTGAACTGCGCGGCGAGCTGGTCGACCGTTTCGCCAAGGTTGCCGCCCATCGCGTGCCACCACTGGATTTCAGTCGCGGCCAACGCAGCCTGCGACGTGGCCAGCACGACGCTGGCGGCCACCGCAGCAAGAATTCGACGCATCTTCATGTCGGATGTCCTAAGGAGAAGTCAGGGGAGGACGATTCCTAGGCTGCGCGTGGGACTCTTCAGTGACAGTCAAATGACCAGTCCGTGACACCGTCGGAATTGCCTTCCGATCTCATCATGCAATGGTCATGGACCGGTCACGATCGAGTCACCGCTGGTCGGTGTACTCCGCACTCCCACTAGCCCGAAAGCCCATAGTGACCATGGAATCTGCCATCGCATCGGACAGCCTGCAGGAGCCGGGCGGCAAGAGTTGGCAACGGCTCATTGCTCTGCGCGGGGTTTCGAATTTGCGGGACATGGGCGACTATCCCACAAGCGACGGGCGCCGCGTCCGCCGTGGCCTGGTCTACCGTTCGGCGGCTCTCGACAAGATCGATGAGCCAGATACTGAAGCCTTTCTGGCGCTGGGTCTTCGCACCATTTGTGACTTTCGTTCACCGCAGGAACGAGAGGCGGCGCCGTATCGGAGGCCTGATGGGTGCCAGGCCATCGTCCACACACTGGAAATCGTCTCGGGCGTCGGCCCCGCCATGCGCGACTTGATGCAATCCGGACAGGCAACTCCCGATGCCTATCGCGCCCTGCTGACGCAGGGTTACCGTGGGTATGTCCGCGATCATACGGAATCCTATCGTGCGCTGTTCGCACGCCTGCTCGATCCCGCGGCCTATCCGGTCCTGTTTCACTGTTCCGCTGGCAAGGACCGCACTGGCATGGCCGCAGCCCTGCTGCTGACGGCGCTTGGCGTCGATGCTGAAACAGTACGCGCCGACTACCTGCTGACCAACGAACACTGGCACGGCAATTCGCCTTTCGCGCGCTCTGCGCCCGCCGAGCTGGTCACGACCATCATCCGCGCCGATGAGCGCTACCTCGCCGCAGCTTTCGACGCCATCGCCGAAGACCACGGCACGGTCGAAGCTTTCCTGGAAGTGCGCCTTGGCCTGGATGCCGCACGCCGCGCAGCACTTCAGAACCTGCTCCTGGATTGAACAGAACCAGCTTCACAACTCGAGGATGACCATGAAGGCACTTCTAAGGGCAGCGCTAGCGGGCGCGGCCATGATGATTTCGTCGCTGCCGGCGACGGCACAGCCAGCAACCAGTGATGTTGTCTTCTACTACTACGCGATCAGCCCGGCGCAGGGCGCTGCGATGAATGCGCTGATCGGCAAGTTCGAGGCCGAGAACCCGGATATCAAGATGCGTCCGGTTGTGAAGAACTTCCAGACGCTCAATGCTGAAATCAAAGTGGCGCTTGTGGCAGGGCAACCCCCCGACATCGGCATGATCGTGACCCAGTCGATCGCCGACATGGTCGAGAACGCCAAGGCGATCCCCTTCGACCGCGATCCGTCGTCGAAGGAGTTCATGACGCGCTTCTTCCCGACCCTCCGCGGACTTGGCGACTACAACGGCAAGACCTATCTGATGCCCTTCGCCCATGGCATGGCGCTGCTCTACTACAACAAGGATCTGATGCAGAAGGCTGGACTCGACCCGGCCAACCCGCCGCGCAAGTGGGAAGACCTCGTCGTCCAGGCGAAGATTGTTCAGGAAAAGACCAGCAAGTTTGGCCTCTTCGCCCTTGGTTCGGATTCGGACTGGAACGCCCAGACCCTGCTGATCGCCGGCGGCGCCGACATTCTCGACCCTTCCGGCAAGAAGTTCGTCTTCGACTCGCCCCAGGGTATTGCCGCCATGCAGGCCTGGCAGGACGGGATCGTAAAGCACAAGGTCCAGCCATTGCTGGCATCGGGCCAGTCGAACCAGGCCTTCGCCAGCGGAAACCTTGGCTTCACCGTGACGACAAGCGGCATGCTGCTTTCCCTGACCGGCGACCGGAAGCCGCCCTTCGAACTCGGCGTCACCACCATGCCGATGATTGGCAGCGGCAAGGGGCAAGTGCCAAATAGCGGCGCCGGGATGATGGTCTTCGCCCAGGATGAAGCGCGCCAGAAGCGGGCCTTCAAGTTCCTCGAGTTCATGTCACGTCGCGAGAACAGCAACTACTGGTCGATGAGCACGGGCTACATGCCGACAGCGGCCGACCCGAAGGCCGATCCGGCCATGCAGGCCTATCTGAAGGTGAACCCCCATTATGGTGCGTTGATCGACGCGATGCCGACGGTGGTGCCCAAGGCTGCCTATCCTGGTGACCGTTCGGCTGACCTGCAGAATCTGATCACGACGATGCTGGCCGATCTCATCGCCAACAAGGGAACCGCGGCGCAGATCGTGCCGGCCCGGGCGAAGGAGATGAACGCCATTCTCGCCGCGAGCCAAATGTAGTCACAAGGCCGGGTGCCGCTGCAATGACCGTCTCCTTCGAGCGTGCTGTTGCTCTGCCGGCCCCCGGCCGTCTCGCCCGGGCAGTCAGCAAAGGGCGCTGGCGCAATCGCGTGGCGCCTTTTGCCTATCTCGCTCCGGCCATGCTGTTGCTCGGCCTCTTCACCTATTGGCCGCTTCTCTACACTTTCGTTCTGAGCTTCTTCCGCTGGAACCTGGTGTCGCCCGACATGCAGTTCGTTGGCATCGACAACTTCACCGGTCTGTCCGACAGTCCGATGTTCGATGCGGCGATGCGCAACACCGCCTTCTATGTGCTGGGGTCGATTCCGCTCAAGGTCCTGCTGCCTATTCCGATTGCCGCCTTCCTGTGGGCGATGGGCGGCGGCCGCAGCTTTGCCTACAAGACCATCCTGTTCCTGCCAACGATCCTGAGCTTCGTGGTGGTGTCGCTGGTCTGGATGTATCTGCTCAACCCGATTGTCGGACTGACCCAGGCTGTTCTGGGCAGCGTTGGCATTCGCCTGCCCTCGTTGCTCGGCGATTCCGACACGGCGTTGTGGACCATTCTGGGCATCTCGACCTGGAAGATCATCGGCTTTAACACGATCCTTTATCTGGCCGGCCTCGCCAGCATCAACCGCGACCTGCTGGACGCCATGCGACTGGACGGCGCGCGCGATAGCCAGGTGTTCCGCTTCCTGGTCTGGCCGCTGCTGACCCCGACCACGCTGTTCGTTCTGGTGGCGACCGTCATCTTCTCGCTTCAGCAGGTCTTCACGCCGATCGATATTCTGACGCGTGGCGGACCGGCGAACGCGACGACCAACCTGTTCCATATGGTCTACATCTACACGTTCGAAAGCTTCAATGTCGGCCTCGGCGCGGCTGGCACCACCTTTCTGTTCCTGCTGATCCTGTTGGTGACCGTGGTGAAGCTCAAGCTGCTGGAACGCTGGGTGCACTATCAATGAGCCGCGCCGCCCTTCACCTTGGCCCGGTCACGCGGCTCGTCGGCGAGTTGTTCGTCCTGCTGGCCTGCGCCTCGATTCTCGTTCCGCTGCTGGTCATGCTGGGAACCGCCTTCAAGCCCAATGCGGAGATGTATTCGCCGGCACCCTGGCCGCTGAACCCGACGCTGGAGAATTTCGAACGCCTGTTCGACCAGCTGCCCTTTGCGCTCCAGCTCTTCAATTCCTCGGTCAACGCCATCATCCGCGTCTTGGGGCAGGTCTTCACCTCGGTTCTCGCCGCCTATGCCTTCGCGCGCTGGCGGTTTCCCGGCCGCGACATTCTGTTTTTCGCCGTGATCGGCGCGATGATGGTGCCCCACCAGCTGACCATGGTGCCCATCTATCTGCTGATCGTGAATCTCGGATGGTATGACACGCTGGCGGCGCTGATCGTTCCCAACCTGGTCGCCCCCTTCGGCATCTTCCTGCTGCGCCAGCACTTCCTCTCGCTGCCCAGGGAACTGTTCGACGCCGCTGCTGTCGATGGCGCCAGCAGCCTGCAAACGTTGTGGCACGTCTCTCTCCCGCTGCTGAAGCCGGCGATCGGTGCGCTTGCCATCGTTTTCTTCATCGAGAGCTGGAACGAATACTTCTGGCCGCTTCTCGTCACCGAAACGGCCCGTTCCGCCACGGTGCAGATGGGCCTACGGCAGTATATCGACCTCGAATCGAGTTCCGACTTTGGCCCGCTGATGGCCGGCATGCTGATCGCCACCCTGCCCGTGCTGGCGGTGTTCTTCTTCTTCCAGCGTCAGGTCTTCGAAACCTTTGCCCAGACAGGTCTCAAGGGATGAGGCGTCCGATGACACTTCGCATTGCGCAGATTTCCGACACCCACCTGACCCGCAAGCCTTCGATGTTCCAATACAACTGGGAAATCGTGGTCGAGGCGATCCGGAACTGGGCACCGGATCTGGTCGTCTGCACAGGCGACATCGCGATGGATGGACCCAACACACCCGACGACCTGGTCTATGCACGCGAGCAATTCAACCGCCTGGGGGCAGAGGTATGGGCCGTGCCCGGCAACCATGATGTTGGCGACGTCCATGTCGGTCACGACCGCATCGGCGAGCAATTCATCACCCAGTATGCAGAGATCTTCGGACCCGACTTCTGGGTACGTGAGCGGAAGGGCTGGATTCTCATCGGGCTCAACGCGCAGTTGCCAGGCAGCGGGCTTGTCGGCGAACACGCGCAGATCGAGATGCTGCGCGAGGCCCTGAGCATAGCGCGTGGCCGGCCGGTCGCAGTGTTCAGCCACAAGGCCCTGCACCTCGGCGTGCCGGATGCCGAAGATCCGCCAGGCTGGACGATCCCGCTTTCCCATCGCGCTGCGCTGCGCGGCCTGCTACTTCAGGGCAGTGTTCGCCTTTACTCTTCCGGTCATTTCCACCGCTACCGGGAAATGGATGACAGTGGCATGCGTCTGCTCTGGGCGCCGTCCCCTGCCTTCATCACCAATCATCCGAAGTTCGAGCGGCGCGGCGGCCTGGTGAAGTCCGGCTTCGCCCGGATTGAACTCGGACCCGAAGGCAGCATTACGACCGCCTTTGCCGATGACAACGCCATGGTTCAGTTCGATATCCAGAATGCCCTGAATGACGGCGGAGCAAGGCGCAAGCATTGGAGCGAGCGGCTTACCCTGCAGGTGACGCGGATCGACGCCTGAGCGGCGCCGATCCTTCCCGTCGAGACTATTCCGCCGCCCGCGCCAGCGCGGCCATTTCCTGCTTGCCGCGCTCGGTCATTGTCGCGATCAGCGCCCGCGTCGCATCGGTCCGGATGACATGCGCGTCCAGCTGTTCAATGCCCGGCGGCTCGACCATGCGGAAAGACACCGCATCGGGCGTGAAGGTGTATTCGACCAGGCCGACGCGCTTCATGCCGCCATGGTTGCGTGGCGGCTGATCCACGGCATGGATGAAAGCCGTGGTCGGCGCCGACACCATCAGGCGGCCGTCTGCGATCCATGTGCGGTACTCATGCACATGGCCACTGCCGACAAGCTGGACATCGGCATCGCCGAGCACCTGATTCAGACGCCGCCGCGCAGCCTCACCGATCGTCATGGACGTGTTGCTGTCTTCGTTTATGTGGTGGTTGCACATCGGCTTGTGCAGAAAGAGGGCGATCGGCCGGCCTTTCGCCTCCCCGAGTTCTGCTTCCAGCCAGTGCCATTGCCGGTCCTCGGCCGCAAGCTTGCTGCCGAAGACGAGCGAATTGAGTCCGATCAGGCGCCATTGGCCAAGATCACGCGCCCAGAAATCATCGCCGAAGTGGCGACGGTAACGGTCCAGTCGCGAGTCGTTGACGCGGATGTCGATCCACGGCTCCGGGTGAGTGTCCCCCACGTCATGGTTGCCCGGCAGGATGAGCCACGGCGTCTGCAGCCGATCCATCTGCCCGCGCGCATGCCCAAGATCGTCATCTGCATCCGGATCCAGGAAGGATGTATCGCCGGTATTGATGACGAGGTCTGGCTTTGTCTCGTTCACATAGGCGACCACGGCGTCCCAGTTGCGCTGGGCGTAGTCATGATTGAGGCCGAGGTGAATGTCCGAGACGTGGACGACGCGAAAATGGTCTGTCATGTCGATTCCCTTCGTATCGCCTATTTCGCCACCGTGATGGTGCCAGGACGGAAATCCATGAAGTAGAGAGAGATCGGCTGCCAATCGATCTTCTTGCGCAGACCATAGGTCTCGACGACCTGATAGAGCGGGATGGCCGGCACCTCGTCGTCAAAGATCTCCATCTGGCGGGCGAACATCTTCCTGCGTTCGGCGACGTCGGTCGTCATCGACATCTTCTCGCCGAGTTCAACAAATTCCTTCGGTGCGTCCCAGCTGTGGTGGCTGCCGCTGAATCCCAGACCCGGCGCATAGTTGAGATAGGCGCCACCCAGCGGGTCGGGCAGGATCACATTGCCCGAGATCGCCCACATGTTGCCCTTGGGCTGGCTGATCTGACTGATCGATTCGATCGGCGACAGCTTCACGTTGAGGCCAACCTGCTTCCACTGCTCATGCGCGACCTCGATGGCGCGGTCCATGTTCACGTAATAGGCCGCGGGCCAGCGCAGCTCGATCTCTTCGCCCTTGTACCCAGCCTCCTGCAACAACCGCTTCGCCTTGGCCGGGTCATAGGCAAGGGGCTTCTTGCTGGCATCGAAATATTCGCCAAACATCGGGAGGTTGAGTGCGGGCGGCACCTTGGTCAGGCCTGCCCACAGGCGCTCAGCCAGCTGCTCGCGGTTGACCGCATGGGCCATCGCCTGACGGACGCGCTTGTCGAAGACGGGATGGGACGCTGGCGCTTCCTTTGTCTTCGGGCCGCGGAAGAGCCACATGTGGTAGTTCTCTACCGGCACGCTAGCGGTCTTGAGATCGGCATAGCGTTCGATGAGGCGGATCTGGTCAGGCGGCACCGAGGTGATGATGTCAAGATCGCCCGCGATCAGCGCCGACAGTCGGCCGGATTGCTCCGGAATTTCGCGGTAGGTAACGCTCTTCAGCGGCGGCATCCCGCGGAAGTACTGGTCATGCGAGGCAACGCGCAGGAACTGGCCCTGCACCTGTTCCTGAAATTTGTAGGGGCCGGCCGACACAGGCGCGCGGTTATATGCGTCCGCGCCCATGTCCTGGAATTCCTTTTCAGGAACCAGGAAGCCCATTTCTGTCGAGACGCGCTGCTGTATCAGCGTATCCGGCTGTTTCGTGATGATGCGGACGATGTCGCCATCGACCTGCACGGCCTCGATACCGCGAGCCAGGGCGTGGGGTTGTATCGGCTTGTCACCGACCTGCCGGGCAAAGGTGAAGCCCACGTCTTGCGGTGTGACTTCACGACCATTGTGCAACAGCACACCCTTGCGGACCTTCATTTCGAAGACGGTCGGCGAAACCTGGTTCCAGCTTTCCACGATACCCGCCTTGGGCTTGGAACCGGCATTCTGCGACCCGCCCTGGAAATCTCGCGGCAGAACCGGTTCATAGATCGAGTAAAGGATGCGGGAGCCGAAATTTGACGTCGCACTGGTCGGATGCGCGGTCAGGATCGTCGTCTGGCCGATGCGAAGATCGTGGCGCTCCTGCGCCTGAGCGGCCGCGGCAGCGGAAATTGTGGCAAGGACGGTCGCGAGCAGAGCGGACCAGCGGCGGGCTGTCATGGCAATCTCCCAGATAAAGTCAGTCGCCGAGATTTAGGGATGTTTAATGAGAGCCGCGTGACTGCTGCATGACGGTTTGATTGCGCAGCGCAATCACAACAAGTCATCGCGTTGTCATGCAGGCCGCCTAGCTTCGGCCTCCATGCTTGCCTTCATCGCCACCAAACTGTTGCGCAGCGCGATCACCATGCTGGTCGTTGTGACCGCCGTATTCGTGGTGCTTCGCTTGACCGGCGACCCCATCATCTCGCTGCTGCCCCTCGACACGCCCGCTGATATTCTTGACCAGTATCGCGAGCGATGGGGCCTGAACGAACCGATCTGGCTGCAATATGTCCGCTACTGGGTGGCCATCTTCAACGGTGACCTGGGCCGGTCCATCTTCAGCGGGCAGGACGCCGTCAAGATTGTGTTCGAACGCCTGCCTCATACCCTGCTGTTGGGTGGCACGGCCTTCGTCATCAGTCTGGTGGCGGGCATCAGCTTCGGCACGCTGGCCGCGCTCAACCGCGGCAGCCTGATCGACCGCGGTGTGATGGCCTTTGCCGTCACCGCCTACAGCCTCCCAAACTATTTCCTCGGCATTCTGCTGATTCTGCTCTTTGCCCTCGAACTGCGCTGGATGCCGGCCGCTGGCGCCGAAACCTGGAAGCATCTCGTGATGCCGGCCTTCACGCTGGGCATGTCGTCCGCCGGCGTTATCGCCCGCTTTGTCCGCTCAGCCATGCTGGAGGTGATCCGTCAGCCCTATATGCGCACGGCGGCGGCCAAGGGCGCATCAGTCTCCCGCCGCATTGCCTGGCATGCGCTGCCCAACGCGGCGATCCCGACCGTGACCGTGCTCGGCTTTCAGCTTGGCTTCCTGATCGGTGGATCTGTGGTGGTGGAGAGCGTGTTTGCCTGGCCAGGCGCCGGGCGGCTTCTTGTCACTTCGGTCGGGCTGCGTGACTTCGCCGTGGTGCAGACGATGGTCTTCCTCGTCTCCGCCACCGTGATCTTCGCCAATTTTATGGTCGACGTCGCCTATGGCTGGCTGGACCCGCGTGTGACCGTCACCGGAAAGCAGGGCTGACCGTGGCCGCCTTTGACCTCGCTGACACCGAAACGCCGTCACGACCGCAACAACCGCCCCGGCGGCGCTCCTGGATCAAGCGGGCCGGCCTGGACGGCCAGTGGCTGGTCATGGCCGCGCTGGCTTTCCTTGGCCTTATCCTGCTTGTCGCCGTGCTCGGACCACTGCTGCAGCCGCATTCCCACACGCGGCAGGATCTGCTCGACCAGTTTCTGCCGCCACTGGGCTTCGGCGGCAACTGGTCCTATCCGCTTGGCACCGATGATCTGGGTCGCGACATCCTGAGCCGCATCATCTATGCGATCCGAATCAGCGTGCTGATCGCGGTGGCGGGAACGGCCATCGGCGCCGTCCTGGGCACCTTCCTTGGTTTTGTCGCAGCGCGAGCACGCGGCCTGGTGGAAGAAGCGATCATGATGCTGGTCGATATCCACCTCGCCCTGCCCTTCGTCATCTTCGCGCTCGCCGTCCTCGCCTTCTTCGGCGGCAACTTCATCGTGCTGATCATCGTGGTCGGCATCGAGGGATGGCAATCCTATGCCCGCCTGACCCGTGGCATGGTGCTGTCCGCGCAGCAATCGGGCTACGTTACCGCCGTCCGCTCGCTTGGCTTCAGCGACTGGCATGTCTATGGCCGTCACGTGCTGCCCAATATTCTGAGCGCACTGCTGGTTCAGCTCACGATCAACCTGCCCAGCATCATCCTGCTTGAAACGTCATTGTCCTTTCTCGGCATCGGCGTCCAGCCGCCGATGACGAGCCTGGGCCAGATGCTGGGAGCCGGCCGCGATCATCTCATCATGGCCTGGTGGATTTCGGTCATCCCCGGCACCATCATCTTCCTGTTCTCGCTGTCGGCCTGCATCGTCGGGGACTGGCTGCGGGACCGCTTCGATCCGGTGCTCAAATGAGGCCACCGCTTCTGGTCGTCGATCGGCTGCGGGTGGCATTCCGCACCGCCTTCGGGCCTGTCACCGCCGTGGACAATGTCTCCTTCTCCGTCGAGCGTGGCCGCACACTGGCGCTGGTGGGTGAGAGCGGCAGCGGCAAAAGCGTCACCTGCCTGGCCGTCCTTGGCCTCCTCGCGGCCAATGGCAGTGTCAGCGCCGGTGCAGTGCTGTTCGAGGACGAAGACCTCGTGACAGCCGCCGCCAGCCGCTTGAACGACCTGCGCGGCCGCGACATCACGATGGTTTTTCAAGACCCGGCCGCCTCGCTCAACCCGGTTCATACCATCGGCCGGCAGATCATTGAGGCGATCCAATTGCACGAGGGCGTGAGCACGAAGGCGGCGCAACTGCGGGCGGAAGAACTGCTGCGCGAGGTCGGCATGCCCGATCCCGCCGCGCGTCTCCGCTACTACCCGCACCAGCTCTCCGGCGGTATGGCGCAGCGCGCCATGATCGCCATGGCGCTGGCCTGCCGCCCGCGCCTCCTGATCGCGGACGAACCGACGACGGCGCTGGATGTCACCATCCAGGCACAAATCCTCGACCTGTTGCGGCGCGTGCGTGACGACCTGCAGATGGGGCTTCTGCTCATCACCCATGACCTGGGCGTGGTGGCCGAGATGGCCGACGAAGTCGCCGTGATGTATGCCGGGCGCATCGTCGAGACCGGCTCCGTGCACGACATTTTTGCCAGTCCGCGGCATCCCTATACGCGCGGCCTGATTGCCTCCACCCCGCGATTCGACCGCCGCATCGGGCGCCTTCACCAGATCAACGGATCTGTGCCGGCACCGAACGAGGTGGTTGCCGGATGCCGCTTCGCGGGACGCTGCGAGCAGTCCGACAACCTGTGCCGCCGCGAAGAACCGGCTATGCGGAATGTGTCCGCAGGCCGGCTGGTCGCCTGCCATCATCAGATGCTGGAGCCGGCATGACCCACGAAGAGCCAACGCCGCTGATCGAAGCCCGGAACCTGGCCTTCCGGTTTCCAATAAAACGGCGCTGGCCCCTTCAGGCCCGGCGCTATGCCCGTGCGGTTGACGGAATATCTTTCACCATCGCCACTGGCGAAACCCTGGGGCTGGTGGGGGAAAGCGGCTGCGGCAAGTCGACGACGGGCAAGCTGATCCTGGCGCTGCTGGACGCCGCCGAGGGCGAAATCCGGCTGGAGGGACGCCCGCTTGCGGGACGCTCGGCTGCCGAATGGCGCGCGCTCCGCCGCAACATGCAGATGATCTTCCAGAACCCGATCGACGCCCTGAACCCGCGCCTGCCGGTGGGTGACCAGATCCGCGAGGTGATGCGCGAGCATCGCACTGTTCTGGCGGACCAGCGCGAAGGCGCGCTCGCCGAACTGGTCCGATCCGTTGGCCTGCATCCCGACCTGCTCACCCGCTATCCGCATCAACTGTCGGGCGGCCAGTTGCAACGGATCGTAATCGCCCGCGCCCTGTCGTTAAGCCCCAAGCTTCTGGTCTGTGACGAGGCTGTCGCGGCGCTGGACGTTTCGGTCCGGGCCCAAATCGTCAACCTGCTGGCCGACCTGCGCGTGAAGCACGGGCTCAGCTACCTCTTCATCTCGCATGACCTTAGCGTCGTGCGGCATATCTGCGACCGTGTCGCCGTGATGTATCTCGGCCGCATCGTCGAAACGGCGCCGGCCGAAACGCTGTTCGAACGGCCGGCCCATCCCTACACCCGCGCGCTGATTTCCGCCGTGCCGGTGCCCGACCCCGCTGTCCGTCGCCAGCGCATCCTTCTGGAAGGCGAGCCCCCCAGCGTTCTGTCGCCACCTGGCGGGTGCACGTTTCACACCCGATGCGCCCACGCCATAGACCTCTGCCGGCGCGAAGCGCCAAAGGCACAACCGATGGTGTCGGGACAAACGGTGGCCTGTCACCGGGCCAAGGAACTGGCGTAGCACTCGTTGTGATAACCCCGACCCCGATAGCCCTCTCGCTGGCCGGCATCATCAAAGTGTCACGCTGAGTCGCTACAGCCCTGTCGCAGACCTTCCGACAATCCGGAGCGACACATGAAACTCAAAGCCTTGCTGGCAGGCGCCGTCGGCGCCGTTCTGCTGGCCACCAGCGCCCTGGCCCAGGGCGTTAGCGGTACCCTGACGGTGTATACCTCGCAACCCTCCGAGCAGATGGAAGAGGTTGTGCGCGAGTTCAACAAGAAGCACCCCGGCGTGAAGGTTGAGGTGTTTCGTTCCGGTACCACCGAGGTGATGAACAAGCTGCAGGCAGAGTTCGCGGCGGGCAGCCCGCAGGCCGACGTCCTGCTGGTTGCCGACGCCGTCGCAGTAACGCAGCTGAAGAATGAGGGCCGGTTGTTTGCCTACACCGATGCCCCGGTCGCCCGCGTTCCGGCGGCGCTGATCGACCCGGACAAGACCTTCTTCGGCACCAAGCTGATCACCACCGGCATCATCTACAACACCAACCTGGTCAAGACGGCGCCTTCGTCGTGGAACGACCTGCTGGTGAAGGATGTTGCCAAATCGACCATCATGCCCTCGCCGCTCTATTCCGGCGCCGCGGCGATCCATGTCGGCACCATGGTGCAGAAGCCCGACTTCGGCTGGAAATACTACGAGACATTGGCTGGTGGTGGCGCCATCGCCGGCAAGGGCAATGGCTCTGTGGTCGACGCGGTCGCCAAAGGCGAGAAGGCCTATGGCATCATCATCGAATACATGGCGCTGAACGCCAAGACCAAGGGTTCTCCCGTCAACTTCGTCTTCCCGAAGGAAGGCGTGTCGGTCATCACCCAGCCCGTCGCCATCCTGAAGACTGCGAAGAACCTGCCGGCCGCCAAGGCCTTCGTCGACTGGCAGCTCTCGGAAGAGGCCCAGGTTGGCTCGGTCGCCCAGGGCTATTTCCCGGTCACCAGCGGCATGAAGCCACCGGCGGGCTACCCGGAGCCGGCCTCGCTCAAGTTCATTGAGGGTGACGCCACGCGCCTCCTCAAGGAAGACGAAGCGACGAAGAAGAAGTTTGCCGATCTCTACGGCGGCTGAAAGCAGAACGCCGGCGCTGACGCGCCGGCCTGGACTTCGGATCGGCGGCGAGCGGCTTCTTCTGCTCGCCGCCGCTCTTTATGTCGGGGGGCTTGCGCTCTGGCCGCTGGGGCGTCTGTTTGTCGAGGCCTTTGCCACGGTCGATGGCCGACCCTTCGCCCTGCTGATCGACATGTGGTCGTCGCGGGCCACGCGGCGGGCGCTGGCGAACACGCTGGAAGCCTCCAGCATCTCCACGCTGATCTCCGTCGCGCTGGGCACCGGCATGGCGCTGCTGACCGCGCTGACCGATTTGCGCGGCCGCATCGCCATGGTCTTCGTCTTCCTGCTGCCCTGGCTGATCCCGCCGCAGATCTCGGCCATGGCCTGGGCCGAGCTTGCAGGCCCGGGCAGCCCGATCCTGAAATCGATCGGGATTGCCCCACCTCCGGGCACGACCAACCCGCTCTACTCCGGCTGGGGCATTGCGCTGGTGATGGGCGTGGAACATGCCACGCTCGCCTACCTGACCGTGCGCGCGGGCCTTGCCGGGCTGCCGCGTGACCTGATCGAAGCCGCCCGGATTGGCGGCGCAACGCCACTGGCTATTGTGCGGTGGATCATCCTGCCCGTGTTGCGCGCGCCCCTGCTGGCCGGCGCCGCGCTGGCCTTTGTTTCCGCCATCGGGAACTTCGGCGTGCCGGCCCTGCTCGGCATTCCAGGCCGCTATTCGATGCTGACCACTCTGATCTACCAGCGCCTCAACGGCTTCGGCCCCAAGGTTCTTGGCGAAGTGGCAGCGCTCGCAATCATTCTTGCCCTCCTCGCAGCCCTTGGGCTGGCCGCCCGGGCCTTCCTTGCCCGCAGCTACTCTGCCCGCGTCGAACGCGGCAGCGCGCCGCTGGAACCCTTCCGCCTTGGCGCCGCCCGCCTGCCCACGGAAATTGCGGTCTGGACGCTGCTCGCCATCCTTTCGATCCTGCCGCTGTGTTCCCTGATCGCGGCCGCGCTGGTGCCTGCCGTGGGTGTCACGCTGTCGCCGGACACCGTCACCTTCAGCAACTTCGCCTATGCGCTGTTCGGCCCCGCCAGCATCCAGCGCGCCTTCCTGAACTCCTTCCTGCTGGCCTCGATGGCAGCCATCATTTGCGCAACCGCAGCGCTGCCGCTTGCCTGGCTAATGGTGTTTCGGCAGAGCCGGCTGGCGCGCGTTCTCGACCTGCTGGCCGACGCGCCCTATGCCGTGCCAGGCATCGTGCTGGCCATTGGCGTCATTCTCGTCTTCCTGCGGCCGCTGCCGCTCATTGGCCTGTCGCTTTACGGCACGATGGGAATTCTGCTCGTCGCCTATCTGGCGCGCGTCTATGCACTGGCCCTGCGCCCCGTCGTCGCCGGGCTGGAAACGATGGATCGTTCCTATGAAGAAGCGGCACAGATCGCGGGCGCGCGCCTGGGGACGCGGCTGCGCCGCGTCATCCTGCCGCTCGCCGCCCCGGCCGCTGCGGCGGGAGGCCTGATGGTTTTCATGACCGCATTCAACGAACTCACCGTGTCGGCGCTGCTGTGGTCGACCGGCAACGAAACCCTGGGGGTGATCGTGTTCCAGCTGCACTATGAGGGCAATTCTCCGGCCGCCGCAGCACTCGCCGTCGTTACCGTGGCGGTGACGCTTGGTCTGGCATTGGTGTTTGACCGGCTGGCGCGCCGGCTGCCGGTCGGAGTGGTGCCATGGCGCGCCTGACGCTGCGCGGCGTGACACGCCGCTTCGGCACCGCGCCAGCCGCCGTGGACAACGTCTCGCTCGAGGTGGCGGAACGCGAGTTTCTCGCCCTGCTCGGCCCGTCGGGCTGCGGCAAGACTACCCTGCTCCGCCTGATCGCAGGCTTCGAGGCACCGGACTCGGGCGAGATCACCATTGCAGGAGAGACCATGGCCGGGCCGGGATTCAGCCTGCCGCCAGAGGACCGCCACCTTGGCATGGTGTTCCAGTCCTATGCGCTGTGGCCGCATATGACGGTCGAGGAGAATGTCGCCTTCGCGCTGAGCATCCGTCGCGTGCCGAAGGCGGACGCCGCGACACGCGTGGCAGAAGCTCTGGAGCGCGTTGGCCTGGCCGAGCGGGCGAAGAGCCGCCCGGCCCAGCTGTCGGGCGGCCAGCGCCAGCGTGTCGCCCTCGCGCGCTGCCTTGCCATGCGGCCACGCATCGTGCTGCTCGATGAACCGCTGGCCAATCTCGACGCGCATCTGCGCGAAACGATGCTGACCGAGTTCCGCCGCTTTCACCGCGAGCTTGGAACAACCTTCATCTACGTGACCCATGATCAGGCCGAAGCCATGGCGCTGGCCGACCGGGTTGCGGTCATGAACGCCGGGCGCATCGAACAGGTGGCGGCGCCGGAAACGCTGTGGCGAGAAAGTGCCAGCCCGATGGTGGCCCGCTTCATTGGCGCGGGGACGCTGGTGCCGGTCGATATCCTGGGCCCGGCGGATGAGGGCCATGTCATGGCAAATCTCTGGGGGCTGCGCACACGCCTGCGCGGACACGGCCATCACGCTGAGCAGCGAACTGCCGTGCTGCGGCCGAAGGATGTCGCCTTGGCTGCGACCGATGGCGATGCCGTGGCCTGCCGCGTTATCGACAGTGTCTACCAGGGCGGCGCCTGGCGCCTGATCCTGCGGCCCGATGTGCCGAACGCCCCCTTGCTGACGCTCGACACCGACCGGCCGCCCGGCGGCGACCAGCTTCGCCTAGCGATCAACGACGGCTGGGTGCTGCCCGAGGCAGCCGCATGATCCCGCTGTTTTCCATGCCCTTCTGGTTCCTGCGCCACGGCGAGACCGAGGCCAACGCAGCGGATCTGATCGCGGGCGCAACCGACAGCCCGCTGACGGCGCAGGGTCGGGCACAGGCCAAGGCCGCAGCGGAGCGGCTTACTGCCTGGCCCCTGACCGCGATCTACAGCAGCCCCCTTTCGCGCGCACGCGACACGGCGGACGCGGTTGCGCGAAAGCTGGGACTGCCGGTGACGGTGATCGACGGCCTTGCCGAACGGCGCTGGGGCGACTGGGAAGGCCAGCCGCGATCAATCCTCGTCCGCGACGCGACCCCTCCTGGCGGCGGTGAAGGGCCAGATGCCTTCCGCGCCCGGGTGCTGAAAGCCCTGACAACGATTCCCGCCGCCGGCCTGCCCCTGGTGGTCGCGCATTCCGGTGTCGCCCGCGTGCTTCGCGAACAACTGCTGGGCGCCGATGTTGCCACGCCTTTGGAAAACGGCCGGCCGGTGCGCTTTCAGCCGCAAGGCAAGATC
>CAXNFA010000002.1:0-17756 GCA_964201105.1 Alphaproteobacteria bacterium
CGATCTTCACCTGGGTCTATGCGACCGAGGATTCCTTCGTCGTGAAGGGAATGCGCGGGCTGGTGATCCGGGCCTACTGGCTGGTCAGCCATCGCATCGGTCGACCCATCCTGTCGCGGCTGCCGGCGCCGCTTCGCAATGCCTGCATGTTCCTGATTACCTGCCTTTTGCATCCGCTGATCAAGGCGCGCTGGCGGCACCCGACGCCGTGGAAGTTCAGCAACAGTCTGCACGGCCTGCGTGACATGTTCACACCGCGCTATGCCGACCAGCTCGGCTTCAATGAAGTACTGACTTGGTATGAGGAGCTGGGCCTGACGCCGCTGATGCAGCGACCGGGCCGCTACCGGGAGATCATGGGCTCGCGCCTGCTGGGCGTTGGCATGGTTGGACGGCGGCGCGCTTCCTGACCATGTGTGGCATTGCCGGTATCGTTGCGCGAACACCAATCACGGGACTTGCCCGTGTGCTGGATGGCTTTTCGTCGAGCCTGGTGCATCGCGGGCCGGACGACCACGGCTTCCTGACCTGGAATGGCAGTGGTGCCTTCGCCGCTGGGCGTGACGCGCGGGCGTTGCCCGAAGGACAGGTCGGCTTCACCCATCGCCGCCTGTCGATCATCGACCTGTCGGACGCGGGCTGGCAGCCGATGGTCAACCCGAGCGGCGACAGCGCGATCCTGTTCAACGGAGAGATCTTCAACTATCCCGAGCTGCGCGACGAGTTGCGCCAGCGCGGCCTGCAATTCCACACCGAATCCGACACCGAAGTGCTGCAGGCGCTGGTCGGTCTGGAGGGCGCCGCGGGGCTCAACCGCGCCACCGGCATGTTTGCCTTCGCCCGCCTGGATCGCCGGGCGCGAACGCTGCTGATCGCGCGCGACCCCTTCGGCATCAAGCCGCTCTATTACGCGGTCGGTCCAGACCGCTTCGCATTCGCCTCCGAGATCCGGCCGCTGCTGACGCTCGATTTCGTCAGCCGCCGC
This sequence comes from Alphaproteobacteria bacterium, assembly GCA_964201105.1. Lineage (GTDB taxonomy): Bacteria > Pseudomonadota > Alphaproteobacteria > SHVP01 > SHVP01 > CANJEJ01. The sequence continues at coordinate 986 of CAXNFA010000002.1, forward strand.
GCCAATCGGGCCGCCGCCTTCCGCTATCTGCGCCAGGCGGAAACGGACGGCAGCGGCGAAACGCTCTTCGCCGACATCCGCGAGCTGCCGCCGGCCCATGCGATCGAGCTCTCGCTCGACGCACCAGAAAGCCCGCGCATCACGCGATACTGGACGCCATCGCGCCGCAGCCTACCGAAGACGGTGGACGAGCGCGCGCATCTGCTGCGCGGCCTGTTCGAGGACAGCGTGCGCCTGCACCGCCGCGCTGACGTGCCGATCGCCGCAACGCTGTCCGGCGGGATCGATTCGTCGGGCATCGTTGCCGCACTGCGCCATCAGGAACCGCAAACGCCGCTCGCGGCGTTCAGCTTCATGGCGGACGATCCGGCTGTGGCGGAAGAACGCTGGGCGCGCATGGTCGCTGACGCCGTGGGCGCCGAGATTCGCCCCGTTCGCCTTGACCCTGACAAGCTCGCCGGCGATCTCGACCGGCTCATCACCACACAGGAACAGCCCTTCACCACATCCAGCATGTGGGCCCAGGCCGAAGTCTTCCGCGCCGTTCACGAAGCAGGCTTCAAAGTCGCGCTCGACGGCCAGGGGGCCGACGAGATGTTCGCGGGCTATCCTGTTTTCCGCGCGGCTTACGCGGCGGGTCTTTTGCGCCAAGGCAGGTTGGGCGAAGCGCGCAGCCTGCTGGCTTCGGCCCAGTCCGACGGTTTCCGCCTTGCGTTGCAAGCGTTGGCCACCTTCCTGCCCGATTCGGCACGACCGATGATGCGGCGGCTGGCGGGCAAGCCCGTCATGCCCGAGTGGATGAATGCGGCATGGTTCGCACAGGTTCCGGCCAACGAAATGGCGCATGGCTCGCTCAACAACCTGCAGGCCGATCTGGTGCGCTCGCGCGAGCGCACCAGCCTGCCCATGCTGCTCCGCTACGCCGACCGCAATGCGATGGCCGTGTCGGTGGAGAACCGCGTGCCCTTCCTGACCAGCGACCTCGCCGAATTCGCCATCTCCGTACCCGACAGCGACCTGATCGACGAGACGGGCACGACCAAATCCGTGCTGCGCCGCGCCCTGCGTGGCCTGGTGCCCGACCCGGTGCTCGACCGTCGCGACAAGATCGGCTTCGTGACGCCCGAAGCAAAGTGGTTCGCCGCCTCGCCGGCCCTGCGTGCAATGCTGGAGCGTGCAGCCGACAACCTGCCTGACTGCTTCTCGCCCGCTGCGGCGGAGCGGTTGCGCGCGGTGGCCGCGGCTAGGCAAACGCATGACAGCGCCACCTGGCGAATCTTCAACCTGACGCGCTGGGCTGAACTCATGCGCGTGGAACTGGCCTGAGCATGGCATTGCGCATCTATTCGGTCATCGGCGCCCGGCCGCAATTCGTCAAGGCGGCGGTGGTGTCGCGTGCGCTGGCACGTCATGCAAATGTGGTCGAGCGGCTGGTACACACCGGCCAGCATTACGACCCGATCATGTCGGATATCTTCTTCACCGAGCTCGGCCTGCCGGCGCCGCATGTAAATCTCGGGATCGGCTCCGGCCCGCATGGAGTGCAAACCGGGCGGATGCTAGAGGCCCTGGAAACGCTGTTCGTCGCCGAGAAACCGGACCGCGTGCTGATCTACGGCGACACCAATTCCACGCTGGCCGCGGCGCTGACCGCGTCGAAACTCGGCATTCCCGTCGACCATATTGAAGCGGGCCTGCGTTCGTTCAATCGCGCCATGCCGGAAGAGATCAACCGCGTCGTTGCCGATGCGCTGTCCGACCTGCTTTTTGCACCCACCGAGGCCGCTGTTGGCCACCTGCGCCGCGAGGGTATCCCCGAAGCGCGCATCCTTCGCGTCGGCGATGTCATGTATGATGCCACCCTGTTGTTCGGCACGCGCGCCGACAGCGCCGTGCTGGCCCGCCTCGATGTGACACCCAGAACCTACGTGCTCGCCACGATCCATCGCGCCGAGAACACCGACGACCCAGAGCGTCTGGGCATCCTGTTCGGCGGACTGCGCCAGGTTGCCGGGGATCTGCCGGTGATCCTGCCGCTGCACCCGCGCACGCGCCAGCGGGCCGAGGCGCTGGGGCTGCTCGCCAACCTGCCGGAACATTTCAGGCTGATCGAGCCCGTGGGCTATTTCGACATGCTGGCGCTGGAGCGCGATGCCCGGGTGGTCGCCACCGATTCCGGCGGCGTGCAGAAGGAGGCCTTCTTCCACCATGTTCCCTGCGTCACGTTGCGCACGGAAACGGAGTGGGTGGAGTTGATCGATTCGGGATGGAATCGCCTGGCCCCGCCCAAAAGCGTGGCAAGCGTGGCGGCGGCAATTCGCGAGGCTGCAAAGCTCGACCTCACAGCGCTGGCGCATCCCGACGCCTATGGCGACGGCCATGCAGCCGAGCACATCGCAACCCGCCTGGCGAGTTTTGCCGCGTGAAGATCCTGCTCGTCACCTTTCAGTTCGCGCCCTACAACATCGTGGGCTCGGTCCGCGTCGGCAAGATGGCCAAGGCGCTGAGGGACTTCGGCCATGACGTGCGGGTGCTGACCGCGGCGCCGCTCGAATATCCCGAAACCATGCCGCTGGAAATTTCCGCCGAGCGCGTCATGCAGACGCCATGGTGGAATGTAAACAAGCCCCTCTACTGGCTCGCCCGCCGCATGGGACGCGCATCCGCCTCGGAAACCTATACCCCGGCGACGAGTGGCACCGGGCGCGTGCGCAGCCTGGCGCTGATTGCCCGCTCGATGACAAATTTCCCCGACGGGCAGATGGGCTGGTATGGCCCGGCGCTGCGCGCCGGCCGCGCCATCGTGCGTGGCTGGAAACCCGACATCGTATTGTCCAGCGCCCCGCCTTTCACCGGCCACATGATTGCGCGGCGGCTGGCGAAATACGGCAAGGTGCCGTGGGTGGCAGATTTCCGCGACCTGTTCAGCGAGAACCCCTATACGATCCGGCCGAAGTGGCGGCTCAATTTCGATCGCTGGCTCGAACGTCGCGTCCTGCGCGATGCTGCGGGCTGCGTGACGATTTCCGAGCCGCTTGCCCGGTCACTGCGCGTTCATGGTCGACCGGTGGAGGTGATCCTCAACGGCTACGACACCGCCGACCTGCCGACCACCGGCCCGGCGCCATCAGAAACAGCACCCATCACCGTTCTCTACACCGGCACGATCTATCCTGGTCGTCGCGACCCCTCGCCACTCTTCCAGGCGGTGTCGGCGCTCGGACCGCTGCGCGATCGTATTCAGCTCGCTTTCTGCGGACAGGATCTGCGCGGCGTGCAGGCGGCGGCGGCAAAGCATGGCGTTCTTGACCGCCTGAAGCTCATCCCCACCATGCCCTACCGCGCGGCGTTGCAGGCCCAGGCTGAAGCCGACGTGCTGCTGCTGCTGCTGTGGAACCACCCGGACGAGGTGGGCGTGCTGCCCGCCAAGCTGTTCGAGTATATCGGCGCGGGCAGGCCGATCATGGCGCTTGGCCTGGAAACCGGCTCAGCTGCGGATATCATCCGCACGCGCCACATGGGCGTGGTCGCCAACGAGCCCGCCGCCATCGCCGCCCAGCTGCGCGCCTGGATCGAGGAGAAGAGCGCCACGGGAGGCATCAAGGGTCCCGCGCCCGAGGCGAAGAACGGTCTGTCGCGCATCGACCAGTTCCGCAAGCTCGACACCTTCCTGCGCAGCTTCGTTCCCACGGCCTCCTGACATGTGTGGCATTGCCGGTTTCCTCGATCTGAAGCGTGCCACGCCGGGTGAGCGGCTGGAGGTTCTTGCTCGCGCAATGGCGGATTCGATGCTGCATCGCGGCCCCGATGCGGGCGGCGTCTATGTGCATCCGGAGGCGGGCCTCGCCATCAGCCACCGCCGCCTGTCGATCGTCGACCTGTCGCCCGCGGGCGCGCAGCCCATGACATCGGCCGATGGCCGCTTCGTCATCGTCTACAACGGCGAAATCTACACGGGCGATGAGCTACGGCGCGACCTCGCGCCACGTGGCATCGCTTTTCGTGGACATTCCGACACCGAGGCGATCCTCGAAGGCTGCGCCGCCTGGGGCGTGGATGCTGTCCTGCCGCGTCTGATCGGCATGTTCGCCTTCGCGCTGTGGGACAAGCAGACCCGCACGCTGACGCTGGTGCGCGACCGCCTGGGCATCAAGCCCGTCTATTGGGGCCGCTGCGGCGACACCTTCCTGTTCGGGTCAGAGCTGAAGTCGCTGCGCGCTCACCCCGCCTTCTCCGGCACGATCGACCCAGACGCTGTGGCGAGCTTCCTGCGCTTTTCCTATGTACCTGCGCCGCACAGCATTTATCGCAATATCTACAAGCTAGCTCCTGGTCACACCCTGACCATCGACGCTGGCGGCAACACCACGCTGAAATCCTTCTGGAACCTGACGGAGATCACGGCCGCCGGCCAGGCGAACCCGGACCGGCGCAGCCGCGAGGACATCCTTGCCGAGCTTGAGCCGCTGATGCACGACGCCGTCGGCCGGCGCATGATTGCCGACGTCCCCCTGGGCGCCTTCCTGTCCGGTGGCATTGATTCGTCGCTTGTTGTCGCTTTGATGCAGAAGCAGAGCGCAAGGCCGGTGCGCACCTTCACGATCGGCTTTCACCAGAAAGGCTACAACGAAGCCGAACATGCGAAGAAGGTTGCCCAGCATCTTGGCACCGAACATACCGAGCTGTATGTCGATCCGGCACATGCGCAATCCGTGATTCCGCGACTGCCGGAATGGTATGACGAACCCTTCGCGGATTCATCGCAGATTCCCACATTCCTCGTTTCGGAGATGACGCGAAAGCACGTCACCGTCGCCCTGTCGGGCGACGGCGGCGACGAAATCTTCGCCGGCTACACGCGCTATCTGTGGGCGCAGTCAGCCTGGCGCTGGACCGCACCGATGCCGCAACTGCTGCGCCAGGGGCTTGCCAACACCATTAGACTGCTGCCGCCGCACTGGTGGGAGGCGCTGGGCAAGCTGTCGCCCCGGCGCATCCCACAGGTGGGCGAGCGTATCCACAAGGTGGCCGACGTTCTGCCGCAACCATCGCTCGACCTCGTCTACCGCTCGCTGGTGTCGCAGTGGCAGAATCCTCAATCCGGCGTGGCGGGTGGCCAGGAACTGGCGAGCATCGTCGACGATCCGGCGCTGGCGCGGCTGGTTCCGGATCCGATCCAGCGCATGCAGATGCTGGACATGCTGACCTATCTGCCCGATGACATCCTGACCAAGGTCGACCGGGCCAGCATGGCCGTCAGCCTTGAAGCGCGCGTTCCCTTGCTCGACCATCGGATCGTTGAATTCGCCGCCCGTATTCCGACGGCGGTGAAGATGACCAACGGCCAGGGCAAGTGGTTGATGCGCCAGATTCTCTACAAGCATGTCCCGCGCGAGCTGATCGAACGCCCCAAGCAGGGCTTTGGTATTCCCGTCGGGGCGTGGCTGCGCGGTCCGCTGCGCGCCTGGGGCGAAGACCTGCTTGATCCTGTCCGTCTGCGCCAGGACGGCTATTTCCAGCCCGAGGCGATCCGGCAGATGTGGGATGAGCACCAGTCCGGCCGCCGCAACCGCCAGTACCAGCTGTGGGGACCGCTGATGTTTCAGGCCTGGTTGCGCCACACGCAGGCCGCCTGAGGGCCATGGCTGTCGCTCCGCGTCCGCGACTGCTGATGGTGCTGAACGATGCGCCCTTCTTCCTGACCCATCGCCTTCCCGTTGCCCGGGCGGCGCGCGACGCTGGCTTCGACGTGCACGTCGCCGTGCCCGTGGAAGACGAACCCGTCGCCGTCATGGAGCAGGAGGGCTTCATCGTCCACGACATCCCGCTGCGCCGGGGCGCCCGCAAGCTGGGCGGTGAACTCGCGCTGATCCTGCGGCTGCGGCAGATCGTACGGGCTGTCGAGCCCGACATGATGCATGCGGTGACGATGAAACCTGTGCTGTACGGCGGGCTGGTGGCACGGCTGTCTGGCGTACCGGCCGTCGTCCATGCCATCACCGGCCTTGGCTACCTGTTCGTGACCCACAGTCTGGCAGCGCGTGTGCAGCGCACCATCGTCAAACTGCTCTACCGCTTTGCGCTCGGCCATCGCAATGCCTGCGCTATCTTCCAGAACCCGGACGATCTCGCGCTGTTCTCGCGGGAGAATCTGGTCGACCCGCGCATCACCCTGATGATCAAGGGTTGCGGGGTGGACATGCAGCATTTCGTCCCGCAGCCCGAACCCGCCGGGCCTGTCACGGTGATGTTTCCCGCCCGCATCCTGGGCGACAAGGGGGTGCATGAGTTTGTCGAGGCGGCGCGCATCCTGAAGGCGCGCGGCAGCGATGCCCGCTTCGTGCTGGTCGGCCGTACCGACCCCGACAACCCAACCGATGTCGGCGAGGCCGGCATCCGTGCCTGGGAGCGCGAAGGCCTGGTCGAATGGCAAGGCTTCTCGCGCGACATGGCGGCCACCCTGTCCCAGGCCCATGTCATCTGCATGCCATCCTATCGCGAAGGCCTGCCACGCGTGTTGATCGAGGCCATCGCCTGCGGCCGCCCGGTGGTGACCGCCGACGTTCCTGGCTGCCGCGAGGTGGTGCGCGATGGCGAGAACGGCTTTTTGGTTCCCGTCCGCAACGGGCATGCCACCGCCGAAGCCATCGAGCAGCTGGTCGCCAACCCGGCGCTGCGCCGCCATATGGGCGAGCGCGCCCGTGCCATTGCCGAGGACGAGTTTTCCGTCACGCATTTCGTCACGCTGTCGCTGGAGGCCTATCGCCGGGTTCTGCCGGCCCGGCGCTGGCCACGACCCGCAGTGGATCCCACGCCGGCCTGAATCGCTTGCCCCGACCGAGACAAAGCCCTCCCGCGTGGAGGGCTTCGTGTTTCCGGACCCCGCGCAACCTCTGCTATAAGCAGCCATGCTTTTGAACATGGCCGTGGTCGCTGCGGTCGCCTTCGCCGCCGCACTGGCCGGGACCGGACTTGCCGTCCGGCTGCTGCGCGCGCGCGCCATCCTGGATCACCCCAATGACCGCTCAAGCCATGCGGTGCCGGTGCCGCGCGGCGGCGGCATCGTGGTGACCGCGGTCATCATCGTTCATTGGGCGCTCATCTGGCTGTTCGATGCGACCACCGACGGATTTGTCTTCACCACCCCCATGCCCATCCTGCTGCTATTGACGATTCTGCTGGCGGGCCTGTCCTGGCAGGATGATCGCCATGGCCTGTCGGCCGGGCTGCGTTTTGCCGTGCAAGCGGTCTGTGTTGTCGCCGCCACGCTGACCAGCTTGTCGGCACCGGGGCTTACCTTCCAGGGCATCCTGCCGCCCTTGCTCGATCAGGCCGCCACCGCCTTCCTCTGGCTCTGGTTCATCAACCTGACCAATTTCATGGATGGCATCGACGGCATCACCGGCAGCGAAAGTGCTTCCATCGGCATCGGCATCGTGCTGCTCGCGCTGGCTGGCGCACCAATCGTCGCCGCTGCATCGGGGGAACTGCCCGTTTATGCCGCAGCACTTGTCGCCAGCGCGCTCGGCTTCCTGTGCTGGAACTGGCAGCCGGCGCGCATTTTTCTCGGTGACGTCGGCAGCATCCCGCTTGGCTTCCTGCTCGGCTGGCTGGTGATCGAAACCGCGGGCGCCGGCCTGTGGGCGGCAGCACTGTTGCTGCCGCTTTACTACCTGGTCGATGCCACGGTCACGCTGCTGCGCCGCATCCTGCAGCGTGAACGCATCACCCAGGCGCATCGCAGCCACGCCTTCCAGGTGGCGGCGCGCCGTCTGGGTGCGCATGCGCCCGTGGTGTCGTGGATCATCGCCCTGAACGTGGCCCTGGTCGGTCTCGCGCTTCTGTCGGCCCTGAACCCGGCAATGGCCTGGCCGGCAATGATCGCCGGTGCGGTGCTGACCGTCCTGCTGTTTCTCCACTTCAATCGCCACGACCCGTCGGCGGTGACGCCGTGACCGAACGCCACGCGCCACGCTTCCCCGCCGCCCGCATCGGGCTGGTGGCGGCGCATGACCTGTTCATGGCGGCCGCTGCTTTCGAAATTGCGGTGTGGGCGCGCTACTACACCTATGGCGCGCCGCAGGATCTGTTCTTCCTGTGGGAAGGCACGGCGGTCTTCACGGCCGTCTGCGCCCTGGTCTTTGCCTGGAGCGGGTTGTTCCGCGGCATCTGGCACTACGCATCGATGACGGACCTGTTCGCCATCACCCGCGCGGTCAGCATCGCCATTGTCGTCTTCGTGCCGGTGATGTTCACCGTGAGTCGCCTGGAGGCCTTCCCGCGCTCGGCGCTGATCTTCGTCTGGCCACTACTAATCATCATGCTGGGCGGCCCGCGCCTGCTGTATCGCCTGCTCAAGGACGGCAACCTCAACGCCGTGTTCGAGCGCGCCAGCGACCCGCGCGTGCCCGTGCTGCTGGCTGGCGCCGGTGACGCGGCCGAACTCTTCATTCGCGAGATGACGCGCCCGCGCAGCCCCTATCGTGTCGTCGGCCTGGTCGATGACCGGGCCCGCCGCATCGGGCGCAACATTCGTGGCGTGCGCGTGTGGGGTGCGTTGGACGACCTGCCGGCCGTGGTCGAGCGGCTGGGCAAGCGCGGCAAGCGACCACAACGCCTGATCGTCGCAAGCGACCGTTTCAGCGCCCCCGAGGTCAAGGCGCTGGTCGAAACCGCGCAAGGCCTGGGCATGACGCTGGCCCGCCTGCCCAAGCTGACCGATTTCCGCGATGACCAGGCGGGCCGCGTCGCTCTGCATGGCCGCGGCATGAGCCTGCGCGCCGTCGCGGTGGAAGACCTGCTCGGTCGCCCGCAGCAGACGCTCGACCGCGCCGCGATGCGCGGGCTGGTGCAAGGACGCCGCGTGCTGGTGACCGGCGCCGGCGGCACCATCGGGTCGGAAATCGTCCGCCAGGTGGCAGCCTTTGGTCCGGCAAGGCTTGTGCTCTTCGACAGCAGCGAATATGCGCTTTACCTGATCGACCTGGAGCTGGGCGAAAGCCATGCCGATCTGCCGCGCGTAGCCATTCTGGGCGATGTGCGCGACCTCTCGCGGCTCGATACCGTCTTTGCGTCCGAGCTTCCGGAACTCGTCTTCCACGCCGCCGCGCTGAAGCATGTTCCCCTTGCCGAGGCCAACCCCATCGAGGCGGTGCAGACCAACGCACTCGGCACACGCAATGTGGCGCGCGCCTGCCTGCGCCACGGCGTCGACCGTATGGTGATGATCTCGACGGACAAGGCCGTAAACCCGTCGAGCATCATGGGCGCCACCAAGCGTGTCGCCGAAAGCTTCGCCCAGGCGCTGAGCCTGGATGCTGCGGCAGCGAAGCGTTCAGAAACCCGCTTCGTCACCGTGCGCTTTGGCAATGTGCTCGGATCGACCGGCTCCGTCGTACCGCTGTTCCAGCGCCAGATCGCGGCGGGCGGGCCGATCACCGTGACGCATCCCGACATCACCCGCTTCTTCATGACGGTCCGGGAAGCTGTCGAACTGGTGCTCCAGGCCTCGGCCCTGCCCGAGGATCCGGCGGCGGCCGGCACCATTTTCGTGCTCGACATGGGCGAGCCCGTCCGCATCCAGGATCTCGCCCGGCAGATGATTCGCCTGGCCGGGCTCCGGCCCGACCACGACATCCAGATTGCCTTCACCGGCCTGCGGCCCGGCGAGAAGCTGTATGAGGAAGTCTTCCATGCTGGCGAGACGCTGGTGCCGACGCCGCAGCCCGGCATCCAGCGCGCGGCCCCCCGTGTCGCCGATCTGACCGTGCTCGACCGCGCGCTGGACGAGTTGGCCGACGCCGCAACCCGAGGCGATGCGGCTGAAATCCGCCGCCTTCTGCAGCTTCTGGTGCCGGAGTACACCTCACCCGAGCATCCGGCGCAGCACGCTGCGTCGGCATGACGCGTGCATTGGGCCTGTTCTGAGAGGCCCCGTTTCGCGCTATAAACCGCGCTCCCCCGTCCCTGACTTTCCGCGGATTTCTCCATGACCGATGCCGTTGCCATCAAGCGCGCTTTGATTTCCGTGTCCGACAAGACTGGCCTGGTCGAGTTCGGCCGCTTCCTGGCATCCCAGGGCGTGGAAATCCTGTCCACCGGTGGTTCGGCGAAGACGCTGCGGGACGCCGGCGTCACCGTGCAGGACGTTGCCAACTACACCGGCTTTCCCGAGATGATGGATGGCCGGGTAAAGACGCTGCACCCGAAGGTACATGGCGGCCTGCTCGGCCTGCGCGACGAGCCTTCGCACAAGGCGGCGATGGAGAAGCACGACATTGGCGGCATCGACCTGCTGGTCGTGAACCTGTACCCCTTCGAAGCCACGGTCGCGAAGGGCGCCGACTTCGCCACCTGTATCGAGAACATCGACATCGGCGGCCCGGCAATGATCCGCTCCGCAGCCAAGAACCACGGCTTTGTCACGGTCGTCGTCGACATGGACGACCTGGCGGAGGTGCGCGGTGCGATGGAGCAGGGCAAGGGCACCACGCCGCTCGAGCTGCGTCGCCGCCTGGCCGCCAAGGCCTATGCCCGCACCGGCGCCTATGACGCCGCGATCTCGCAATGGTTTGCGGGCCAGGTGGGCGACACCTTCCCCAGCCGCTTCGCCATCGGCGGGGAACGCCGCCAGCTGCTGCGTTATGGCGAGAACCCGCACCAGACCGCCGCCTTCTATGTCAGCGGCGCACCGCTGCGTCCAGGCATCGCCACGGCAGAGCAGCTCCAGGGCAAGGAGCTCTCCTACAACAACCTGAACGACACCGACGCGGCGTATGAACTGGTGGCCGAACTCGCCCGCTTCCAGAAGCCCGCCGTCGCTATCATCAAGCATGCCAACCCCTGCGGCGTGGCGCTGGGATCGAGCTTCAACGATGCCTATGCCAAGGCGCTGCGCACCGATCCGGTCAGTGCGTTTGGCGGCATCGTCGCGCTGTCAGGCGTGATCGACGGCGCCACAGCCGAGGAAGTGACCAAGATCTTCACCGAGGTGGTGATCGCACCGGGCGCGACCGACGAGGCGCGCGCCGTTTTCGCCAGGAAGAAGAACCTGCGCCTGCTGGTGGCGGGCAGCCTGCCAGACCCGGCATCGGCAGGCCTGACCGTTCGGTCGGTGGCGGGCGGCTTCCTGCTGCAGGGCCGCGACAATGGTGCAGTGCACCAGGCCGATCTGAAGGTGGTTACCAAGCGCGCCCCCACCGCGCGCGAGATGGACGACCTTCTCTTTGCCTTCGCCGTCGGCAAGCATGTGAAGTCGAATGCCATTGTCTATGTGAAGGATGGCGCGACGGTGGGTATCGGTGCTGGCCAGATGAGCCGGGTCGATTCCTCGCGCATCGCCGCCCGCAAGTCGCAGGACGCGGCCGAGGCGGCCGGCCTGAAGGAACCGCTCGCCAAGGGATCGGTCGTCGCCTCCGACGCCTTCTTCCCCTTCCCCGACGGCCTGCTAGCCGCGGCGGAAGCCGGGGCAACGGCAGTGATCCAGCCCGGCGGTTCCATGCGCGACGATCTGGTGATTGCCGCCGCTGACGAAGCGGGCCTCGCCATGGTCTTCACCGGGATGCGGCATTTCCGGCACTAGGCCGCCGAAAACCCTCACGCGCCTGTCATCGGGCTGCGCTAGACTGCGGGCAGCCTGCGGCTAGACCAGCGGGCATGGGCATCAAAATCAATCCCGCAGTGGGGGGGGCAGAGACTATGGCCGATCATCCGACGATCGATGACTTCATGGACGGCGTGAAACGCCGCAATCCTGGCGAGACCGAATTCCACCAGGCCGTGTACGAAGTGTCATCGACGATCTACCCGTACATCGCCGACAAGCCGAAGTATCACAAGTGGGAGATCATGCGCCGGATCGCCGAGCCGGACCGCGTCATCATCTTCCGCGTCACCTGGCAGGACGATGCGGGCAACATCCGCGTCAACCGCGGCTATCGCGTCCAGAACAACAACGCGATCGGCCCCTACAAGGGCGGCATTCGCTTCCACCCCTCGGTCAACCTGTCGATCCTGAAATTCCTGGGCTTCGAGCAGACCTTCAAGAACAGCTTGACCGGCCTGCCCATGGGCGGCGGCAAGGGCGGCGCCGACTTCAACCCCAAGGGCAAGTCGGACGCGGAAGTCATGCGCTTCTGCCAGTCCTTCATGAACGAACTCTATCGTCACATCGGCGAGGACATCGATGTGCCGGCTGGTGACATCGGTGTTGGCGGGCGCGAGATCGGCTACATGTTCGGCCAGTGGAAGCGCCTGACCAGCCGCTTCACCGGCGTGCTGACCGGCAAGGGCCTGGAATACGGCGGCAGCCTGATCCGCCCGGAAGCGACCGGCTATGGCGCGGTCTACTTCATGGAAGACATGCTGAAGAACGTGGGCGATGCGATCGAGGGCAAGAAAGTCATCATCTCCGGTTCGGGCAACGTCGCGACCTTTGCCGCGCAGAAGGTCGTCCATCGCGGTGGCAAGGTTCTCACTCTGTCCGACTCCGATGGCTTCATCTTCGACGAGGCGGGCATCGACCTTGAGAAGATCAACTGGATCATTGATCTCAAGACCAAGCGCCGCGGCCGTATTGCGGAATATGTGCAGCAGTTCAAGACGGCCCGCTATTTCGAGGGCCAGCGGCCCTGGAACGTGCCGGCAGACCTGGCGCTGCCCTGCGCGACGCAGAACGAGATCGCCCTGCCGGACGCCCAGGCTATGATCAAGAATGGCATCAAGGGCGTATCCGAAGGCGCCAACATGCCGACGTCGGTGGATGCCGTGCACGCCTTCCTGCATGCCAACGTGCTGTTCGGGCCGGCCAAGGCGGCGAATGCCGGCGGTGTGTCGGTGTCGGGCCTGGAGATGAGCCAGAACGCCGCCCATATCACCTGGAAGGAAGGCGAGCTGCAGGTTCACTTGCGCGACATCATGACCGGTATTCACGAAAAGTGCCTGCAATATGGCGGCATGCCGGGCACCAAGCATATCAACTATGTGCAGGGCGCCAATGTCGCTGGCTTCGTCAAGGTGGCCGACGCGATGCTGGCCTTCGGCGTCGTCTGACCGACACCTGATCGTTCGGGAGAAGCCGCCTTCGGGCGGCTTTTCTTTTTCTGGAGCATGGCCGCTTTAGACGCGATCGCGTCTAAAGCGGGATACATGCTCTAGATTCTTGATTGCTTTAGGGCTGTGGCGCGATTTCAGGCAGATGCCGATTCAAGCGCCAGACTGAAGCGCGCTCATCTCAGGAAATCCGCCAGTTTGCCGCGTTTCGTATTGGCCCCTGTCTTGCTGGGAGTGTGATCGGGAAGTGCCCGTCACAAAGAGCAAGAGGGCACCAATGACAGGGAAGTTTGCACTGGCCGCCATGGCGGCCCTGGGCGCGTTTGCGAGCCTGCCGGCCATCGCTCAGGAAAAGAGCGCGCATACCTTCACCGGCAACGCGGCGCTGGCGACGGATTACATTTTCCGCGGGATATCCCAGACCGGCGAGGAGCCAGCGGTATCCGCCGGATTCAACTACGGTCATACGAGCGGCATCTTCCTCGGTGTCTGGGGCTCGAATGTCGACTTCAACGACGGAGATCAGGCACATCTCGAAATCGACGTGTTCGGCGGCATCCGTCGGGACTATCGCGGCGCGACCTGGGAACTGGGCCTGATCCACTATGCCTACCCCGGTGCCACCGACAACCGCAGCTACGACTATGACGAAGTGCGCCTGGCACTGGGCTACGACTTCACGTTCGTTGCGGCAACGGCCTCGGTCAATTATTCGCCGAACTACTTTGCCGACAGCGGCACGGGCGTCTACTACGCGCTGGAATTGAAAGCGCCACTCAAGCTGGCCTATTCGCCTTCCCTGATCGCCGGCATTGGCCGCCAGACGATCGAGAAGAATGCCCGCTTTGGCACGCGGGATTACACCGACTGGCGTATCGGCATCACCGTGCCGGTGGCGGGATTTGACCTGTCGGCCACCTATTTCGACACCAGCCTTAACCGCACCGAATGCGCGAATACAGAGAATTGCGACGCGCGCGGCGTGCTGGCGATTTCGAAGGCATTCTGAGAAAAGGCCCTCGCCGGTTTCACGGCGAGGGCCTGATTGTCAGCTGTTCAGGAAGGGCAGCATGGCGCCTGCCCATTCCGGCGGTGCGGCGGGGAGTTCCATCCATTTCGTCTTCGGCGCCGCCGCATGCGCGCGCTGCGTGTGCGGGTAGTTTGGATCCCATTTCGGCGCGCAGAGCAGCGTGGGCACCGACACGCGCTGCAGCGCGCCATGCGTGTCATAGCGGAAATGCGACTCATAGGCCTGCTGCCACATGTGGCGCGCCTTCAGCATCGCCATCACGCGCGTATGGATCATCTCAGGATCGACATAGGGCTCTTCCTTGATGATGCCGCTGCGCGTGGTGTTGTACCAGGGCCACCACAGGCCCTGGTCGCGCATGGCGTGCCAGCATTTCAAAAGATGCGTGCCGTATTTGTCGAGCACGATGGGGAAGGTGTAGTTGGCCAGCAGGTCTTCGCGTTCCGCATCGCCGAGGTAGATGACGTTCGACATGGCGAGATGCTTGATCGCCGACGGTCGCTGCAGGGCCAGTTCGAGCCCGACCAGACCGCCGCCCCACATGCCGTAGAAATCGGCCTCCTTGATGCCCAGCGAATCCATCGCCTGGCCGACCACCGTGGCATAGCGCGCGACCGTCACGCCTTCGGTGCCGATCGTGTTTTCGGATTCGCCGTTGCCCGGAAGGTCGAGGGCAAAGGTGGTGCGCTTGCCATCGAACTGGCGCGTCACCTTGTCGACCACGTTGTTGTCGCTGGCCGCGTCATGCTGGACAAAGAGCGGGCGGCCCGAGACTTCCGGCGTGCGGCGCACATGCAGCTGCCCGCCCGGAACATCGACATAGTCCTGCATGGTGCGGCCGCCCTTTAGTGGCGTGACCTTGGGCGGCGGCGGGGCTTCGCCCTTCGCATACTTCCCGATCTCCTCTTTCACCCAGGCCCAGACCTCGGGCACGCCGCCCATGCCGAGGTTCTTGATGGTAACGCACGAAGGCGCGGTCTTGGCGATGGCCGGCAACTGCGCGACCAGCGGATCCCATTCCGAAGCGCAGACAATGGCCGGCACCTTGAAGCTTGCCACCGCCTTGTCGCCTTCGAGCTTGAAGGCCGCGCCATAGGGATTGCGATACTCATCGCCCGAGCGCAGGAATTCCATCACCTGGTCGTGGATGAATTCGTTGTTCGGCAATCCGGCCTTGTGCCGGTTGGCGAGCGTGGGGGCGTGCCAGGGGAAGAAGATGCTCTGTTCGCGGAAGCGCGCCCAGGCCCAGACCATGTGGCCGCCGTCCCATTGCGGCTTGAAACCGGTCAGATAGTTGGCGAGGTAATCGGCGCGAACGTCTGGCGCCAGCGACACGACACCGTTCAGGATGGCGCCATGTACGCGCTCGGGATAGCGGCTGACAAAGGCCGCGCCTTCGCAGGCGCCGGTGTGGAAGCCGTAGATCGCGACCTTGTCGATACCAAGGGCGTCGAGAAACTTCTTCAGCCCGTCGGCATAGTCATACATCGTCGGGCCGTCGAGCCCGAGGCGATCTGACAGGCCGTTGCCCGGCCGGTCCGGCGCGATGAGCGTGTAGCGGTCCTGCAGCAGGTCGATCAGCGGCTCCAGCTCCTTCGCCGACTTTGGCGACTGGTGCAGCAGCAGGACAGTCGGCCCCTTGCCGGCGCGGCGGTAGTGCACCTGGCGCACGCCATCGATGGTGACGAAGTGACGTTTCATTTTGTTGCTCATCTGTCCTCCTGGCACGGTCAATCTGCCGCGCGTTTCTCCATATACATCACAGGCAGCGTCACGCCATCGGCGACCGGCATGGTGCCCTGTTCGATTTCGCTGTAGCCGAGTCGAGTGTAGAGCGCGACAGCATTCATGTTCGCCCGCACATAGAAATGCACGAAGCCGGCTGCGCGGGCACGGTCTTCCACCGCGCGCACCAGGCGGCTGCCCAGCCCCTGCCGCGCCAGCGCCGGATCGACGAAGACCTTGCGGATGCGGGCGGTGTCGTCGCGGTCAGGCTGCGGCCGCCAGCCGGCCGTGCCGAGTATCCGGTCGCGTGGCCCCATCGCACAGAGGATGTTGTTGACGAGCAGTTCGTCGCGATAGGCCGGGTGCTGGATCGCCTGCACATGGGCGCGGATCTGCTCCGGCGTGTGCCAGCCGCGCGCCAGCTCGGAAAAGGCGCGCACATGCAGATCCTGCACGGCGTCAAGATCGCCTTCGGACAACCGGCGCAGTTCAAGGGCGGACTGCTCCATCAGGTCAGGCGTCCAGGAAGGGCATCAGGTCGTCCGCCCAGCGATCCATCGCGTTGGTGATGACGACGTGCTGCGCCCTGGGCGCTGCCTGCAGCGCGGCCTTCGTGCCAGGATGATCCGCCGGCGCGACGAGCGCCACCGGGACCGGCGCCTTGGGTAACTCGCTCTGAATTTCATAGCGCCAGTGCGCGCCATAGTGGCGCGACCACATGTTGCCGCATTTCAGCAGCGACACGGCGCGGCGGTGGATCATCTCCGGATCGACATAGGGCTCGCGCGGCAGCACGCCATCCTTCGTGTTGTTGTACCAGGGCCACCACAGGCCCTGGTCGCGCATCGCATGCCAGGCGAAGACCATGTGGCCGCCATACCAGGAATAGTCGAGGTCGGGCGTGTAGTTGGCGATCAGTTCCTTCCGCAAGGCCTCGGGGTGCCAGATCACATGCGTGATGGCGAG
>CAXNFA010000003.1:0-15879 GCA_964201105.1 Alphaproteobacteria bacterium
GCTTATGACGATCAGGTCTATGTCGATGACCGCACGATCGACAGCCACATCAAGCGGCTGCGCAAGAAGTTCAAGGAAGTCGATCCGGAGTTCGAGCAGATCGAAACGCTCTACGGTCTCGGCTACCGGTTCCGCGAGAAATAGGCACGATGCCGGCGGGGCGTCAGGCGCGTGCGACGCGGCCGGGTGAAAAGCCGCGCCGCCGGCGCGGCCCCTTCTCGACCATCAGTGGCCAGATCCTCGCACTCAATGTCGTGGCCATCGGCATCCTTGTGGCTGGCCTGCTGTATCTCGACCAGTATCGCAGCGGTCTTGTCGAGGCGCAGATCCGCGCCTTGCGCACGCAGGCCGAGATCATCGCCGCCGCGCTCGGCGAAGCAGCGGAGCGCAATGAAGCTGATGAATACATGCTCGACGAGGAAGAGACGCGCCGCCTGCTACGCCGTCTGGTGGAACCGATCGAGCAGCGTGCCCGCGTCTTTGCGACCGATGGCGTCCTGATCGCCGACAGCCGGGAGTTGCTGGAAGCCGGACGCGTTGTGCAGTTTCGGCCATTGCCGGGCGCCCTGAGCTTTCGCGAGCGCGCTTACGAATTCATCGTTCACAACATCACCGGCACGTTGCTCCCGCAACCGTCCCTGCCCCTGTACACCGAAGCGCCGATCCAGAAGGCGAGCGACTATGCCGAGGTGGTCCGTGCGCTGTTTGGCGATTCCGCGGGCGCCATTCGCAGCAGCAACCGCACGGCCGATGCCGGCCTGGTCATCAGCGTCGCGGTGCCGGTGCAGTCCTTTCGCCGTGTGCTGGGGGCCTTGATGATCACGGCAGATGGTCGCGCCATCGAGGCCAGCGTGCGCGATATTCGGCTCGCAATCCTGCAGGTGTCCGGCTTCGCGCTGGCGATTACCGTCCTGCTTTCCCTGTATCTTGCGGGCACGATCGCACGCCCGGTGCGCCGCCTTGCCGCTGCGGCGGAGCAGGTGAGGCGCGGCCGGGGACGCGAGGTGCAGATTCCGGATTTTCGCGGCCGCCGGGACGAGATTGGCGACCTGTCGCGGTCCCTGCGGGAGATGACGCAGTCGCTTTACCGGCGCATCGACGCCAACGAAGCCTTTGCGGCGGACGTCGCCCATGAGATCAAGAACCCCCTGACATCGCTGCGCAGCGCGGTGGAGACATTCGCCCGGACACAGGATGAGGCGCAGCGCGTCCTTCTGCTCGGGATCATTCGCGACGACGTCAATCGCATCAACCGGCTGATTACCGACATCTCGGATGCGTCGCGGCTGGACGCCGAACTGTCGCGTGCGGCCCTGGCGGCCGTTGATATCCGGCGCATTGTCGAAACGGTGGCGGAGGTGCATCAGGCGACGGCCGGGCCGGATGCGCCCCGGCTCGATGTCGAGGCGCCTCCCGACGTCCCGCTGCGTGTGCTGGGCATTGAAGACCGGCTTGGTCAGGTTTTGCGCAATCTCGTGAGCAATGCGGTTTCCTTCAGCCCCCCTGGCGGTGCTATCCGGCTGGTTGTGGCGCCTTTGCCCGGCATGGTTGAAATTCGTGTTGAAGACGAAGGACCGGGAATCCCGCCTGAAAATGTCGAGCGTGTCTTTGAGCGCTTCTATACGTCGCGCCCCACGGGCGAAGCCTTTGGCAAGCATTCCGGGCTTGGTCTCAGCATTTCCAAGCAGGTTGTCGAAGCCCATGGCGGCAGTATCCAGGCCGCCAACCGGACCGACGAAACCGGGCGTGTACTGGGCGCGCGAATGACCGTCCGCTTGCCCGCGGCTGCCTGATTTGGGCACCCCGATGCCCGGCCGCGGAAGGACCGCCCGCGATTGACTCACGGGATACACCGGCGCAGTCTGCGCCCGCATGGAATTGGTTCACGCAACCTGCGTGGAGATCGACGGCGCTGCCGTCCTGCTCCGGGGCCCTTCAGGCAGTGGCAAGTCAGATCTGGCGCTGCGCCTGATCAACGGCGGTGCGCGGCTTGTTGCCGATGACCAGGTGCAACTCAGCGTGCTGCGGGGCGAACTTGTTGCGACAGCGCCGACTGTCCTTGCCGGCCGCATGGAAGTGCGCGGCCTTGGCCTCATCGATCTGCCGCCTTCCCAGCATGTTCCGCATTCGCGTGTCGCGCTTGCAATCGATCTTGGGCCCACGGTGATGCGCCTGCCCGATCAGGATGCGGTCGATCTGGCGGGCATCGTGATTCCGCGCGTGGTCCTGGCGCCCTTTGAGGCCTCAGCCGCGGCAAAGGTTCGCCTCGCGCTTGCTGTCGCTCGCCGCGGCGGCCGCCTTGGTCTGACCCCTCTCGCCGCGAAACGCCGCTGATTCCATGAACACGCCTGTTCGTTTGCGCACAGGCGTGCTCCTGGTCACGGGCATGTCCGGCGCCGGCCGGTCGACCGCGCTGCACCTGCTGGAAGATCTAGGCTACGAAGCCATCGACAATGTGCCGCTCTTCCTGCTGCGCACGCTCTTGCAGCCCGGCAGCGATGCACCGCCACACGGCGCGATAGCGGCAGGCATCGATATCCGCACGCGTCAATTCTCGGTCGAAAGCTTTCTGGCCGAAGTGGCGCCGCTGCAGAAGCGCGACGACCTCGACGTCAAGCTCCTGTTCCTCGATTGCGACGATGACGTGCTGGCACGGCGGTTTACCGAAACGCGGCGCCGCCATCCCTTGGCCGAAGATCGCCCACTGATCGATGGTATCCGCCATGAACGCGAGGTGGTTGGCCCGCTGCGCGCCCATGCCGATCTCGTGATCGACACCTCGATCCTGAGCGTGCCGGAACTGCGCCGGCTGGTGAATGGCCATTTCCGGCTGGAGCGCGGCCCCGGCCTCACGGTGACGGTGACATCCTTCTCCTACCGCGAAGGCTTGCCGCGCGAGGCCGACCTCGTCTTCGACGTGCGCTTCCTTGCAAACCCGCACTACGATGCCGATCTGGCTCCATTGACGGGCAAGGATTCGCGGGTTGCCGCCTATGTCGGGCGCGATGCCGCTTATGCCCCCTTCATGGAACACTTGACGCAACTGCTGCAAAGTCTGTTGCCAAGCTATAGCCGCGAAGGGAAAACCTATCTCACGATTGCCGTCGGATGTACCGGCGGGCGCCATCGCTCCGTTGCGGTGGCTGAAGACATCGGACGTCGTCTGGTCGCGGCAGGCCAGCCGGTAACCGTTCGCCATCGCGACACTGACGTGGATGCGTGATGGCAACCGCCAAAAAGACCGTCAACGGCCTGGCGTGATAGGGGAGAGAGCATGATTGGTCTCGTGGTCGTGACCCACGGCCGTCTCGCGGACGAATTTCTCGCTGCGACGGAACACGTGGTAGGCCCGCAAAAACAGACCCGCGCCATCAGCATTGGCGTGGATGACGACATGGAGCAGCGCCGCCGCGACATCTTCGACGCCATCGCGGAGGTCGATACGGGCGACGGCGCCATTGTGCTGACCGATATGTTTGGTGGCACGCCCTCCAACCTCGCCATTTCCACGATGGGCACGGCGAAGGTGGAGGTGATTGCCGGGGTCAACCTGCCAATGCTTATCAAGCTGGCCAAGATTCGCGGCTGCAACGATCTCGAAAAATCCGTTGCCGCCGCCCAGGAAGCCGGGCGCAAATACATCAGCGTTGCGTCCTTCCTGCTCGCCGACTCCAAGTCGTGAACCATTCGCGCTATCGACGTACCGTCAAGGTGTGCAACGAGCGGGGGCTTCATGCCCGCGCGGCGGCGCGTTTCGTCACACTGGCCGAGACGTTTGCGGCGGAGATCGAGGTGGTGCGCGGCGACACGGCCGTACCGGGTCGCTCGATCATGGGACTGATGATGCTGGGTGCCGGGCCGGGAACGCCGCTCGAGATCGTCACCTGGGGAAACCAGGCAGAGGCGGCGCTGACAGCGCTCAGCCAGCTCGTCGAGGGCGGTTTCGAAGAGAATTAAGCCCTCTATTACAATATAAAGATATATTTATGCTTGTGACCTGAGGGGGTGGCTGCTATACAGCGGCGCACATTTTCCATCATGCCGCCCTGAATGCCGGATTTGCCGGCGCGAGGGCCGAGGAGCATTCGGATGACTGACTACAAGGTGAAGGACATCGGCCTCGCCGATTGGGGCCGCAAGGAACTGGCCATCGCCGAAACCGAAATGCCGGGCCTGATGGCGTTGCGCCAGGAATATGGCGCGAAGAAGCCGCTGAAGGGCGCCCGCATCGCCGGCTCGCTGCACATGACCATCCAGACCGGCGTCCTGATCGAAACGTTGGCCGCCCTTGGCGCCGACATCCGCTGGGCCTCGTGCAACATCTACTCGACCCAGGACCATGCTGCGGCCGCCATCGCGGCCACCGGCACCCCGGTCTTCGCCATCAAGGGCGAAAGCCTCGTCGATTATTGGGACTACACCCACAAGATCTTCGAATGGGCCGATGGCGGCCTGCCGAACATGATCCTCGACGATGGTGGCGACGCCACGCTGCTCGTCCACCTTGGCCTGCGCGCCGAGCAGGGCGACACGGCCTTCCTTGAGAAGGGCGAAAACGAGGAAGAAGAAGTCCTCTTCGCCTCGATCAAGAAGCGGATGAAGGAGCAGCCGGGCTGGTACACCAAGCTCGCCTCCGCCATCAAGGGCGTGACGGAAGAGACGACCACGGGCGTGCATCGCCTCTACGAGATGCACAAGAAGGGCACGCTGCTGTTCCCGGCGATCAACGTCAACGACTCGGTCACCAAGTCGAAGTTCGACAACCTCTATGGTTGCCGTGAAAGCCTCGTCGACGGCATCCGCCGCGGCACCGATGCGATGATGGCCGGCAAGGTCGCGATGATCGCCGGCTTCGGCGATGTCGGCAAAGGCTCGGCGGCCTCGATGCGCAATGCCGGCTGCCGCGTGCTGGTGTCGGAAGTCGACCCGATCTGCGCGCTGCAGGCGTCGATGGAAGGTTATGAAGTCACGACGATGGAAGACGCGGCCAGCCGCGCCGACATCTTCGTGACCGCCACGGGCAATGTGGACGTCATCACGATCGACCACATGCGCCAGATGAAGGACCGCGCCATCGTCTGCAACATCGGCCATTTCGACAGCGAAATTCAGGTCGGTGCGCTGAAGAACCTGAAGTGGCACAACGTGAAGCCCCAGGTCGACGAGATCGAGTTCCCGGACGGCAAGCGCATCATCCTGCTGTCGGAAGGCCGCCTCGTGAACCTGGGCAATGCCATGGGCCATCCCAGCTTCGTGATGTCGGCGAGCTTCACCAACCAGACGCTCGCGCAGGTGGAGCTGTGGACCAATCCCGGCAAATACGACAAGCAGGTCTATGTCCTGCCGAAGCATCTGGACGAGAAGGTGGCCTCGCTGCATCTCGGCAAGATCGGCGTGAAGCTCACCAAGCTCACGCCGAAGCAGTCGAGCTATATCGGCGTGGCCGAAACGGGCCCGTTCAAGCCGGATCACTACCGCTACTAAGCGCGGATTTGATCAAGCCCCTCCGGCCACCGTGGACGGCTGGCCGGAGGGCGCGTTACAAACCGGTATGGGTTCTTCCCCGCCGGTTCCCGTCCCAGCCTCCCGCACCCTCTCGCTGCCTGACCTGCAGGCCACGGCCCGCTTCGCCGCGGCAATCGCGCGCGTGGCGCGCAAGGGCGACTGCATCACCCTCACGGGCGATCTCGGCGCCGGCAAGACGGCCTTCGCGCGCTTCTTCATTCACGCGGCTAGCGGCCGGCGCGACGATGTGGCCAGCCCCACTTTCAACCTGGTGCTGGTCTACGCCTACCCCGCCATCAGCATCTGGCATTTCGACCTCTATCGCCTGAAGGCCGCAGAGGAGACGTTCGAACTTGGCGTTGAAGAGGCCCTGGCCGAGGGTATCGCGCTGATCGAATGGCCCGACCGCCTGGGCCCTTACCTGCCGGATGACCGCCTCGACATCACGCTGACAACGACGTCAGAGACCAGCCGGTCAGCACTGCTGCAGGCTGGACCTTCGTGGCGCGATCGTCTCGCCGACCTGGATCTCGCATGACCGATCGCGCCGCGCTCCTACAGCAGTTTGTCGTTGGCCAGGGCTGGGGCGATGCGACGATCCAGCCGCTTGCAGGCGATGCCTCCTTTCGCCGCTACGTGCGCCTGCTGCGCCCGGCCGAGACGGCCGTGGTTATGGATGCGCCGCCGCCGAAGGAGAATGTGCGACCGTTCCTTCATGTCGCCCGCACGCTGACCGGCTTCGGCTACAGCGCGCCGCACGTGATGGGGGCTGACGAGGAACAGGGCTTTGTCCTGCTCGAGGATCTGGGGGATGAGAGCTATAACCGCCGCATCGCGGCGGGCGCCGATGAAGCAGAGCTCTATGGTGCCGCCGTCGACCTGCTCGCCGATCTCGCGCAGCGCCCCGCGCCGCCGTCTCTCCCGGATTTCGACGATGCGCGCATTCTGCGCGAGGCGGAACTTCTGCTCGACTGGACATGGCCGGCACTCGCAAGGCAGGCTGTGCCGGCGGGCATGCGCGACGAATTTCAGGCATTGTGGCGGGGCGCATTGCCGGTCATGCGACGCTCCTCGCCCGTGCTCGTTCATTTCGACTATCACGTCGACAACCTGATCTGGCTTTCCAGTCGTCAGGGGCTGGCCCGTGTCGGTCTGCTCGACTTCCAGGATGCCGTGCTTGGCCCTGCCGCGCTCGACCTCGTTTCCCTGCTGGAAGATGCGCGGCGCGACGTGCCGCTCGACCTCGCCGACTCTATGATTCGCCGCTATCTCGCTGCCACCGGCGTCGATGCGGCAGGTTTCCGCGCGTCCTTTGCCGCCGTGGGCGCGCAGCGCAACACCCGCATCCTGGGAGTCTTCGGCCGTCTCTGGCTGCGCGATGGCAAGCCCGGCTATCTGAAATGGCTGCCGCGCGTCTGGAGTCTGGTGGAACGCGACCTTGCGCATCCCGATCTTGCAGACCTGCGCCGCTGGTTCGACGAGCACATTCCCGCCGACTGGCGTCGCGTGGCGCCGGCGCCGGAGAGTTTCGCGTTGCCTGTCGCGCCGGCACCGCGATGACGGTCATGCCGACCGACGCCATGGTCCTGGCCGCAGGTCGCGGCACCCGGCTTGGCGCGCTCGGTCTGAAGACGCCAAAGCCACTGGTGAAGGTGGGCGACCGCACGCTTCTCGATCACGTGCTGGATGAATTGGCGGCCGCCGGCGTTACCACGGCGGTGGTGAACATTCATCACCTGCCCGATTCGATGCGGACGCACCTAGCCGCCCGGCGTGGTACGCCACAAATTCGGCTGTCGGATGAAACGGACGAGCTGCTCGAAACTGGCGGTGGCGTGGTCAGGGCCTTGCCGCTGCTGGCGGGCGAGTCCTTCTTTGTGCTCAACAGCGACGTCGTGCGTCCAGCACCGGCCACGGGCCTTGCCCGCCTCATTGCCGCCTGGGCGCCGAACCGGATGGATTTTCTGCTGCTGTTGCAGCCGCGTGACCGCACCGTCGGCTTCGAAGGTGCGGGCGACTACAGCCGGCACGAAGATGGCCGTTTGTACTGGCGTGGTGCAGCGAAGACTGCGCCCTATGTTTATGCTGGCGCTCTCCTTTGCCGCCGCGCGGTCTTCGCGGATGCGCCGGCGGGTGCCTTCTCGCTGAAGCGTCTGTTCGACAAGGCGGAAGCCGATGGCCGGCTGTTCGGCGTGGTGAATGATGGCCTCTGGCTGCATGTCGGTTCGCCCGAGGGTATTGTCGCGGCGGAAGCCGCACTGGCCGCACGATGAGCGGCGAAGCCAGCGCGCGGCCACCTGCAGTCTTCACGATCGATTCGGGCCTGCCCTTCAGCGATGCGCTCGCAAATGGACTGATCGCCCGTTTCGGAACCGGCCCCGACCTTGCGCGCGTGACCTTGCTGGTGCCGACGCGCCGCGCGGTGCGGGCACTGCGCGATGCCTTCCTGCGCGAGACCGACGGCGTGCCGCTGCTGTTGCCGGTCATCCGCCCCATTGGCGATGTGGATGAAGATGATCTCGCCGCCACGGAAGCGGTCACGCTGTCCGCGGGCGATTCGAACGCCGCGCTCACCGATCTGCCGCCGGCGGTGCCGGGGCTGACACGCCAGTTCCGTCTCGCCCGCCTGATCGCTGCCTGGGGCGGCGCCACGGGCCAGCCGGAGATTGGCCCGGCACAGGCGCTTCAACTCGCTGGCGAACTCGCGCGCTTCATCGACCAGATCCAGACCGAGCAGCTTGATCCAGCCGGCCTGGAAGCGCTGGTGCCCGCGGAATTTGCCGGGCACTGGCAACGCACGCTCGCCTTCCTGCGGCTGGTGACGGCGGAATGGCCGGGCTTGCTCGCGGCCGATGGCATGGTCGATCCCGCGGCCCGCCGCAATGCGCTGCTGCAGGGCCTGGCCGCGCAGTGGGAAGCGCGGCCGCCAGCTGATCCCGTCATTGCCGCTGGCTCCACGGGTACGATCCCGGCGTCCGCCGCATTGCTGCGCGTCGTGGCGCGCCTGCCGCAGGGGGCGGTGGTGCTGCCTGGGCTCGACCGCCATCTCGACGATGAGTCCTGGGGACTGCTCGACCAGACACACCCCCAGTTCGGCATGAGTCACCTGCTTGACCGGATCGGCCTGGCGCGCATCGAGGTTGCGTCCTGGCCAAGCACGACCTCCTCGCGTGCGCCGCTCTCGCGCATGGCCCTTTTCAGCGAGGTGATGCGGCCCGCTGCCACGTCGGAACGCTGGCGCGACGTGGTGGTCGAGCCGACCGCGCTCGGAGGCGTCACCCGCATCACCTGCCCCACTTCGCGCGAAGAAGCGGGGGTCATCGCTCTTGCGATGCGCTCGGTGCTGGAAACCCCCGGCAAGACTGTCGCGCTCGTGACGCCCGACCGGGCGCTTGCGCATCGCGTAGCAGCCAGCCTGCTGCGCTGGGGCGTCGTGGTGGACGACTCCGCCGGCACGCCGCTTGCCGAAACACTGCCCGGCGTCTTCCTGCGGCTGACCGCCGCAATGATCGCGCAGCAACAGGCGCCAGTTGCCTTGCTGGCGGCGCTGAAACATCCACTTGCCGCCGGCGGGCAGCCAACGGTCGCCTTCCGCGCCATGGCCCGGCGGCTGGAACTCGAGACGCTGCGCGGCATGCGGCCGGCGCCGGGCTTCGATGGCCTTCGCAGGGCGCTGCCACCCGATGCCGATGATCTGCAGTCCCTTGTCGACCGCTTGCAGCAGATGGCCATGCCCTTCGCCGACCTGACCGGTCGCGCCAGCCTTGGTTCGTTCATTCGCGCCCATATCGCCTTTGCCGAAGCGTTCGCTGCCACTGACAGCGACGCCGGTACGAACCGACTTTGGCAGGGCGAAGCGGGCGAGACGCTCGCCACCTTGCTGCGGAGCGCAATCGAAGGCGAGGTGCACCTGCCGCCACTGTCTCTGGCGGCCTATCCCCCGCTGCTGGAAGCTTTGTTGCGCGGTCAGGTCGTGCGGCCGCGCTACGGCACACATCCGCGCGCATCAATCTGGGGACCGCTGGAGGCGCGGCTGCAGCAGGCAGATTGCCTGATCCTTGGCGGCCTCAATGAAGGGGGCTGGCCGCCTGATCCGCAGCCTGATCCGTGGCTAAGCCGGCCGATGCGTGCCGCCTTTGGCCTGCCGCAACCGGAACGCCGCATCGGCCTGGCTGCGCATGACTTCGCCCAGGCGGCGGGCGCTGCCGAGCTGATCCTGACCCGCGCCGAGAAGGTCGATGGCGCGCCCACCGTCCCGTCCCGCTGGCTTTTGCGCCTTGAGACATTGGCGGGCGCGCCAAAGGATGAGGAGAAGGCGCAGGCGGCCCGACTGCTGGCCTGGTCGCGCCAACTCGACGATATGACTGAGCGCGCCGTGCCGCTAGCGCCGCCGGCGCCGCGGCCCCCGCTTGTGGCGCGGCCGGGCCATCTGTCGGTGACGGAGATCGAGACGCTGATCCGCAACCCCTATGCCATCTATGCGCGGCATGTGCTGGGGTTGCGGCGGCTTGACGATATCGACCTCAGCCCCGGCGCTGCCGATCGCGGCAGCTTCTTGCACAAGGTGCTGGGTGAATTTGTCCACGCCCATCCGAGCACGCTGCCCGACGATGCGGTGCAGCGGCTGTTCGAGATCGGCCGCAAGCATTTCCTTCCCTTCCAGGATCGCCCCGGCGTCTGGGCCTTCTGGTGGCCGGCCTTCGAGCGCATGGCGGCGTGGTTCGTGGCAGCCGAGCGCGAGCACCGCGCCGTTGCGAGACCACTGGCGCAGGAAGCGCCTGGCGAACTCATCCTGCCCCTGGCGACGCGCCCCTTCCGCTTGCGCGCGCGCGCCGACCGCATTGACGACCTGGGCGGTTCGCTGGCCATCATCGACTACAAGAGTGGCCAGGCACGCAGCCAAAAACAGGTTGATGTCGGGCTCGCCCCGCAATTGCCGCTAGAGGCCCTCATCGCCGAGGCCGGCGGCTTCGCCGCACATGGCGTACCGGCCCATCCGGTGGCGGCATTGCAGTACTGGACCCTGGGCGGGGGGCGGACCGGCGGCAGCCGCAAGTCGATCACACCGCCGCCAGTGGCGGAGACGCGCACCCGTCTTCTCGAATTGCTCGCGTATTTCGAACGCGAGACCAGCGCCTATCTGGCCGTGCCGCGCCCGCGTCTTGCCCCCGCCTATGACGACTACGCCCATCTCGCCCGCGTGGCGGAATGGCGCGTTGGAGGTGAGGAATGAGCCGTGCGCCCTTCACCCGCAGCTCCGAACAAAGCCGTGCGGCCGACCCGACCGGCCATGTCTGGGTCGGCGCGTCCGCCGGCTCGGGCAAGACGCTGGTGCTGGTGGATCGCATTCTGCGCCTGTTGTTGACCGGTGCGCCGCCCGAACGCCTGCTCTGCATCACCTTCACCAAGGCCGCGGCCGCAGAGATGGCCAATCGCCTGCATGGCGAGTTGGAGGGGTGGGTTACCGCCCCCGATGCGCTGCTGAACGAGCATCTGGTGGCGCTTGGTGTGGCACCCTCGCCTGAAGTCGGCCGCCGTGCGCGGCAGCTTTTCGCTCGCGTGCTCGACACGCCGGGTGGCCTGCGCATCCAGACGATCCACGCCTTTTGCGAATCGGTGCTCGGTCGTTTTCCCATCGAAGCCGGTATCCCGCCGCAATTCACGATCCTCGACGAACGCGACGCGAGAGAGCTCTTGCGGCGCGCGCGGGACAGCGTGCTGGATACCGCGCGCAAGACGCCTGGTAGCGATCTGGAACGCGCCGTTACCACTGTCAGCAGCCGGGTAGGCGAAGAAAGCTTTGATGACGTGCTTCGCGCGCTGGAGCGCGATCGCGCACGCTTCCTTGCCGTCCTTGGTGGAACCGAACCCACCGATTCGTTGATCCGTGCGCTCCTTGCCGTGGGACCGGAGGACACGCCCGAATCTGTCCTCGTGAATGCCTGCGTCGATGTCGCGTTCGATGGAGTCGCTTTGCGGCGCATCGGTGTCGCGATGACGACCGGCAGCAAGACAGACCGCGAGCGGGCGGAAGACCTGCTCGCCTGGTTGGCGGCGCTCCCGGATGATCGGTCGCGGTTGTTCCGGTCCTATTGCAGTGTCTTCCTCACCAAGGAGGATGCCGTTCGTGCGCGGCTTGCCACCAAGGCGATTGTCGCCGCCCATCCGGATGCCGAAGATCTGCTTGGCCAGGAGGCCTTGCGCCTGCTGGATGTATTGCAGCGCCAGCGCCGTGCCGATGTGGCTCGCGCCTCGGCCGCTCTGGTCACCGTCGCCGAGAATCTCTTCACGGCTTATGAGGAAGAGAAGGCGCGCCTCAACCGGCTCGACTATAGCGACCTCATCCTGCGCACACGGGCGCTGCTCCAGAAGGAGGACATGGCGCCCTGGGTGCTGTTCAAGCTGGACGGCGGCATCGACCATATTTTGGTCGATGAGGCGCAGGACACCAGCCCCGAGCAATGGGACATCGTCGCTGCGCTGACGGGTGAGTTCTTTGCGGGCGAAGGCGCGCGCGAGCCCCGCCGCACGCTTTTCGTTGTCGGTGACGAGAAGCAGTCGATCTACAGCTTCCAGGGCGCGGACCCGGCCGCCTTCGACGACATGCAGCAACGATTCAAGGAGAGCGCGCAACGAGCAGGCGAGGCACTGGTCGAAATTCCCCTGCTCACCTCCTACCGCTCGGTGCCGGCGGTCCTGCAATTTGTTGATCGCTCCTTTGCGGCGGCCGACGCGCAGGCGGGTGTCGTGCGCCGGGCGTGGGAAGCGCACAAGACCAGCCGTCACGACCAGCCCGGCCTGATCGAACTCTGGGACCCGGTAAAAAAGACCGGCGAGGACGAAGAGGAAATCGACGGCTGGCCCATCCCCGACCGGCAGGTTGGCGGCGACAGGCCCGAGGCGCGCCTGGCACACCGCATCGCCGCGCTGATCGCGCAGTGGCTCGCACCGGGCGCACGCCGCGAGGTTCTCGAGGCGACGGGCCAGCCTGTGCGCGAAAGCGACATCCTGATCCTGGTGCGCCGCCGCAATGCCTTCTTTGACGAAATGGTGCTGGCGCTGAAGCGGGCTGGCGTCGCTGTTGCTGGCGCTGACCGCATGGTCCTGAGCGAGCAGCTCGCCGTCATGGACCTCATGGCGCTGGGGCGCGTCATGCTCTTGCCGGAAGATGACCTGTCGCTGGCTGAAGTCTTGAAAAGCCCGCTGGTGGGCTTCGACGACGACAAACTCTTCGCCATTGCCTGGGATCGAGGCAAGCAATCGCTGTGGTCGGCGCTGCGTGAACGAGCTGGACGCGATCCGCGCTTCGTGGCGGCCCGCGATTTCCTCCAAGAGCAGATGGCGCGGGCCGATCTCGTGTCGCCCTTCGATTTCTACGCCCAGATGCTGGGCAGCGGCGGGCGGCAGAAGCTGCTCGCGCGGCTTGGCACCGAAGCCAGCGATCCAATCGACGAATTCCTCAATCTCGCGCTCACCTATCAGCGCGACCATCCTGCCTCGCTCCAGGGCTTCCTGCACTGGCTGGGATCGGGACGGGCTGACATCAAGCGCGACCTCGACCAGGGCCGGCCCGAGGTCCGCGTGATGACCGTGCACGGGGCCAAGGGCCTTGAAGCGCCCATCGTCTTTCTGCCCGACACCACCGCGCTGCCCAGCGCACAGCAGGACAGCCTGTTCTGGGGCGAGCACGGCACGGTCCGAGTTCCGCTCTGGCTGCAACGCAAGGAAGACGCGGTCGGCGAGGCCGCGGTGGCGCGGAATCAGGCAGAGCAGCGCCGGCTTGAGGAATACCGCCGCCTGTTCTATGTCGCGGCGACGCGCGCGCGCGACCGCCTCTATATCGGAGGCTGGGGCGATCCGAAACCGGGTTCCTGGTACGCACTGGCGCAGCGGGGCCTGGAAAACGGCGAGACCGTGGTGGTTGATTTCCCCCAGGAACCGTCCGTCGCCGTGCGCCGCCATGACACGCGCCGTGTCGCCCCGCGGATGGTGCAGCCGCCAGCGGAATTGGCGCCGCTTCCGGCTGCACCGGACTGGCTGCATCGCCCGCCGCCGGCCGAGCCCGTGCCGCCGCGCCCGCTGACACCATCGCAGCCAGCCGACGGCGAACCGGCCGTGCGCAGCCCCTTCGTGCTAGAAGACAGCAGCCGCTTCCAACGCGGCACG
The DNA here is from genome assembly GCA_964201105.1 of Alphaproteobacteria bacterium. GTDB lineage: Bacteria > Pseudomonadota > Alphaproteobacteria > SHVP01 > SHVP01 > CANJEJ01. Next base: position 13,672 of record CAXNFA010000003.1, read on the forward strand.
GCGATCCACCGCTTGCTCCAGGTGCTGCCCGGCCTGCCGCCGGTCCAGCAGGACGCCACAGCGCGCAGCTACCTCGCGCGCCCCTCGCTCGGCTTTTCACCAGAATCGCAGCAGGAAATCCTCCGCGCGGTCCAATCGGTGCTGCGCGACCGTCGCTTCGCGGCGGTCTTCGCAGCGGGTAGCGTGGCGGAAGCGCCCATTGCTGGCCGTCTGGGCGCATCCGTCATTTCCGGCAAGATCGACCGTCTCGCGGTGACGGAAAACGATGTTCTCATCATCGACTACAAGACCAACCGCCTTGCGCCAGCGACGGCGGACGACGTGCCGCTGCTCTACCGGCGCCAGATGGCGGCCTATTGGGCGGCTTTGCGGCGGATTTACCCGCACCACACGGTCCGCGCCGCCTTGCTCTGGACAGAGGGGCCGGCGCTGATGGAGCTGCCGGAAGCGATGTTGGCTGCCCACGCACCTTGACGATGGTGGAGGGGCATCCCTAGATTCACCTTAACCCCTCGGCCGTCCCGTTCTGGCACAGCCGCTCCCCAACACAGGAAATCCCATGAGCACCACCAAGATCAGCGATGCCAGCTTTGAAACCGATGTCCTCAAGGCCGAGGGTCCGGTGCTTGTCGATTACTGGGCGGAATGGTGCGGCCCCTGCAAGATGATCGGCCCCGCGCTGGAAGAAATCTCCAACGAGATGCAGGGCAAGATCACCGTCGCCAAGCTCAACATCGACGAGAATCCCCAGACGCCGAGCAAATACGGCATCCGCGGTATCCCGACGCTGATGGTCTTCAAGAATGGCCAGGTCGCGGCGACGAAGGTTGGCGCCTTGCCGAAGGGCAAGCTGGTCGAATGGATCAACTCGGTCCTCTGACCGTTTTTAGCATCTGATCGAAGGGCGCGGCCGCCAGCCGCGCCCTTTCTGTTTCAGGTGACCGGCTCTTCGTTCTCCGCCAGCACGCTGCCGGACAGATAGAGCGACCCGCAGATGATGACGCGTGATTGCGCGGCGGCTTCCGCCGCGATAGCGCGGAGCGCGTCGGCGACCGATGGCGTCAGATGTGCTGCCAGGCCGGCGGCGAGTGCCGTTCCGGCGAGTGCCTCGGCGGGCAGGCCATTTGCTTCGCCCGGGATGGCGACGGCGTAGAATCGCCTTGGCTGCAGGCTCGCCAGCGGCTGCACGGTGCCGGCCGCATCCTTCGTGCCCATCACGCCCATGACCATGTAGAGCGGCTTGCCGTCGCGCGCCGCCCAACCACGCAGTGTGGCGGCCAGGGCTTCGGTGCCGCCAGGATTGTGCGCGCCGTCGAGCCAGAGTTCGGCATCCGGTGGCAGCAGGTCGCGCAATGGCCCGGCTTTCAGGCACTGCAGCCGCGCTGGCCACACCACGTTGCGCAGACCGGCCGCAATCGCCTCGCTGCCCAGCGTGAAATTCGGCATCTGCAGCGCGGCCGTGATGGCGACGGCGGCATTCTGCGGCTGATGGACGCCAGGCAAGGCAGGCAACGGCAGGCGAAGGACCTGGCCTGCGTGGCGCAGGGTCATGTCCGCGTCATTGGCAGCGCAAGCCCAACTCGCAGCATCGTCGCCAGCGCCGGGCAGGATCAGCGGTGCGCCGACAGTCGCTGCCTGCCCTCGGATCGTGGCGAGCGCTTCCGGTTCCTGCAGGCCGATCACCGCTGGCACGCCGGCACGCAGGATGCCGGCCTTCTCGAAGGCGATCTTCTCCAGCGTGTCGCCCAGGAAGCCCATATGGTCATAGGAGATCGGCGTGATGATACTCACGGCCGCTTCCTCGATCATGTTGGTGGTATCGAGCCGCCCGCCTAGTCCCACCTCGAGCAGCAGGACATCCGCCGCGGTGTCTCGCGAGAAGGCGAGGAAGGCCGCGGCCGTGGTGATCTCGAAGAAGGTGATCGGCTCGCCGCCATTCAGGCGGTCGCATTCCTCGAACAGCGCCTCCAGCGGCGCATCGCCGATCAGTCCATCGGACAGGCGGATGCGTTCGTTGAAACGCACAAGATGTGGCGAGGTATAGGCCTGCACGCGATAACCCGCAGCCTCGAACATGGCGCGCAAGTATGCGGTGGTCGATCCCTTGCCGTTGGTGCCGGCGACATGGATGACCGGCGGCAGCTTGCGCTGCGGGTTGCCGAGCTTCGCCAGCAGGCGCTGGATGCGCCCGAGCGACAGGTCGATCGA
>CAXNFA010000004.1:0-15800 GCA_964201105.1 Alphaproteobacteria bacterium
GAAGGCGATGTCGCTGCGCTCGGCGACAAAGTCGTACAGCGCAGGCGACCCCAGAGCGACGCCGGTCACGATGGGCGCACGGCCCATGCCGTCGGGCGTGCCGGCCAGCGCGCCGGAGGCGGCCAGCGCCATCACCGGATCGGCAATCATCCCCGCGTGAAGCCGCAGATTCTTGCGGTCATGCAACGGGTCCAGCACCGTCGCCTGGATCTTGCCAAGGCCGATCTGCACCACATCGCCATCGCCCACCAGGCTTGCAATGTTGGCGCCCAGCTGCGTCAGCGCCGCGTTGCCCGCACCCATGTCGTAATGCAGCAGCGCTTCTTCCGCCGTCACGGCATAGTCGATGCGGCTGGCAGGCACGCGCGGCCCGTCGGGCGGCGAGGGCAGCTTCGGGTTGATATGGGCGACCACCTTGTCGCAGCGGTCGAGGACCGAGGGTACGAAGTCGGCGGCGATGCCGACGCTGTGGTGGTCACCCGGGCCCAAAGGCGCCAGCTGCATCAGCGCGAGGTCGAAGCGCATGCCGCGCAGCCAGGCGGTGACGTCGGAATAATGCATCGGCACGAAATCGACACGCCCCGCCGCCGCCGAGACGCGGATGTCCGGCGTCATGAAGCTGGAGGCATAGCGCGCCGTCTCGTGCAGGCCGGCATAGTCGTTGCGATTGACGCCCGGGATGTGGATGGCGACGAAGCGCACGCCCTTCGCGGCCTCGGCATTCGCCTTCAGCGTCTGGAAGAAGAGCTGCGATTCACCGCCGCAGCCGGCGATGAAGACGGTCATGCCGGGGCGGAACAGGCCGGGCAGGTCGGCCGGGTTGATGGCTTTGGTCATCGGCTCAGTTCGGTTGCGTGATGACGACGGCGCCGCGCGGCGTTGCCACCAGCGTGTGCTCGTATTGCACGGTGGGCTGGCCGCCCATTGCCATCAGGGTCCAGTCGTCATCGCCATCCATCGCCCATTCCGATCCCAGCGACAGGAAGGGCTCGATGGTGAAGACGAGGCCGTTGGCGATGCGGCGGCGTTCCGAGGGTTCGTGCCAGGTGGCGATTTCCTTCGGGTCTTCGTGCAGCGCCGTGCCGGTGCCGTGGCTCGCGAGGTTGCGGATGATGGTGTAGCCGTTGCGGTCGGCGAAGGTCTGCACGGCGCGGCCGATCTCGTTCAGCTTGCGCCCGGCCTTGACCGTGCGGATGCCTTCCCACAGCGCCCGCCGCCCGTCGCGGCAGAGTTTCTCGAGCTGCGGCTGGCTCTTGCCCGGCACGATGAAGCTGCCGCCGGTGTCGGCGAAGATGCCGGCGCGCGAGGCCGAGACGTCGATGTTGACGAGGTCGCCGGGCTGGAAGCGCTGCTCGCCCGGGATGCCATGGGCGATGGCCGGGAAGATCGAGATGCAGGTCGCGCCGGGAAAGCCATAGGAGGATTCCGGCGCCGAGACGCAGCCCTCGACCTCCAGCATCTTGCGGCCGAAGGCGTCGAGCTCGGCGCTGGTCATGCCGCCTTCGAGTGCCGCGCCCATCGCCTGCAGGGTCCGCGCCACCACGCTGCCCACCGCCTTCAGCCGGGCCAGGTCTTCCTCATTCTCGATGGTCATCGCGGGGCTCCTTTGCCGGCCGGTTTAGCCCGCCGGGCCGGGCCTGTCGAGGGCCGGGCCCGGCTTGCGTGGCGGGCGCCCCATGCTACCATCCGGCCCGCCTTCCCGCGCCCAATCCGGACCCCATGACCGCGCCTCCCAGCCTGCCTACCAGCCTGACCGCGCAGCTTGTCGCCCTGCTGGCCCGGCCGATTACCCCGGCCGATCGCGCCCGCGCCACGCTGCATGTGCTCGACTGGCTAGGCTGCGCCCTGCTGGGGGCGAAGGCCGCGCCCGGCGTCGCCATGCAGTCCTATGGCCGCACGCTGGCTGCGGGCGGGGCGACCGCCATCGGCACCGGCCGGCTGCAGCCCGAATCGGCGGCGCTGGTGAATGGCAGCTTCGGCAACGTGCTGGAGATGGATGACATCCACCGCACCTCCATCCTGCATCCGGGCCCGGTGGTGATCCCGGCCGCGCTCGCCCATGCCGAGGCGCATGGCGCCACCGCCGGCGATTTCCTCGATGCGCTGATCCGCGGCTATGAGGTCGTGATCCGCATCGGCGCCTCGGTCGGCCTTGGCCATTACAGATATTTCCACAACACGGCGACCTGCGGCCCCTTTGGCGCGGCGGCCGCGGTGGGCAGTCTCCTGCACCTGACGCCGGCGCAGATGGTCGACGCGCTGGGCACTGCCGGCACTGTCACGGGCGGCTTCTGGCAGGTGCGGCTCGAGACGGCGATGTCGAAGCAGTTCCACACCGGCCACGCCGCCCGCGCCGGCCTTGTCGCCGCCGACATGGCGAAACATGGATTCACCGGCCCGGCGCAGATTCTCGAAGGCCCGCTCGGCATGTATGCCGCCATGTGCCCGGACGCGAAGCCGGCCGAGATCACCGCCGACCCGCACGGTCCGTGGAAGGTCTATGACACCAGCTTCAAGCCCTGGGCTGCCTGCCGCCATTCGCACGCCACCATCGACGCGGCGCTGCTGCTGCGCGCGCAGGTGAAGGCGGAAGACGTGGCGAAGGTCACCGTCCACACCTATGGCGATGCCAAGTCCTTCTGCGACCGTCCGGACCCGAAAACCGTGGTCGACGCCAAGTTCAGCCTGCAGCATGCCGTCGCCGTGGTGTTGCAGGACGGCCCGCCGGTCCTCGAGTCCTTCGAGCTGCCGACGATCGCCCGGCCCGAGCTCGCCGCCTTCCGCCCGCGCGTGACGGTGGAGGTGACGGACGCGTTCAACAGCCAGTATCCGCGGCAATACGGCGCCGGCCTGGTGGCGCTGACGCGCGATGGCCGCAGCATCGAGGTTGCGGTGAGGGATGCGCTGGGCGATCCCGGCAATCCTCTCAGCGATGACCGCGTCGTCGCCAAGGCGCGCCAGTTGATGGACGCCGCCGGATTGCCCGCCGCCCGCATCGATTCCATAGTGCAGAAAACCCGGGCCCTGGCCGATGGCGGAAGCATCTCCGCACTGACCGCCCTGCTGCCCTAAGACCATCAAGGGAAGGACTCTACACATGACCGTGGCCAAGACCCTGCCGGCCGACTCGGCCGAGAATCCGGTCTACGCGCTTGCCCGCCATGTCGTCGGCACGCGCTTTGAAGACCTGCCGGCCAACGCGGTGCGCGCGGCCAAGACCTTCCTGCTCGATTCGATCGGCGTCGGCATCGCCGGCAGCGACGGCCCCTGGGTGAAGGAGCTGATCGCCACGGTGGCGAAATGGGGCACGGGCAACGATTCCCGCCTCTTCGTCCATGGCGCACGGCTGCCGGCGCCCAGCGCCGCCATCGTCAACGCCTACCAGATCCATTGCCTGGAATTCGACTGCGTCAACGAAGACGCGGTGATCCACCCGATGGCCACCATCCTGGGCGCCATCATGGCGGAGGCCGACCGCAGCGGCGGCATCTCGGGCAAGGATTTCCTGACCGCCATCGTCGTCGGCATCGATTCATCCTGCGTGCTCGGCCTGTCGTCCAAGTCGCCGATGCGCTTCTTCCGCCCGTCCACCGCCGGCGCCTTCGGCGCCACGGCGGCGGTGGCGAAGCTGCGCAAGTTCAGCGAGGAAACGCTGATCAACGCCTATGGCGCCACCTATGGCCAGATCTCCGGCACGCTGGCGCCGCACCGCGAAGGCTCGCCCGTGCTCGGCATGCAGATCGGCTTCTGCGCGCGCGGCGCCATCTCGGCCTGCGACCTTGCCGAAGCCGGGCTGATGGGCCCGAAGGACGTCATCACCGGCATGTATGGCTACCTGCCGCTCTATGAGGGCGAATACGACCACGAACCCGTCTTCGCCTCGCTCGGCAAGGTCTGGCAGGTGGCGAATATCTCGCACAAGCCCTTCCCCTCGGGCCGCCTGACGCATGGCGTGATCGATGGCATCCAGCAGCTCATCAAGAGCCACGGGTTGAAGGCGGAGCAGGTCGACCGCATGGTCGCCAAGGTGCCGCCGCTCGCCTGGCGCCTGACCGGCCGGCCCGACATTCCCGATCCCGAGCCCAACTACGCCAAGCTCTGCATCCCCTTCGTCGCCGCCACCGCGCTGCTGAATGGCGGCGATGTCGACGTGCAGCATTTCAAGGGCGACTGGCTCACCAACGCCAAGGTGCATGACCTTGCGGGCCGCGTCGTCGCCATCCAGGACGACAACCCGCTGCAGAACAAGGTCGCGCCGCAGCGGCTCGAGGTCTATCTGAAGGACGGCAAGATGCTCGCCGTCGACATGCCGGAAATCTTCGGCCATCCGAAGAACCCGCTGACAGCGCAGCAGAATCTCGACAAGTTCCGCCGCAACTGGAAGGCGGCGGCGAAGCCGCTCGTTCCGAAGGGCGCTGATGCGGTGATCGACATGGTCGAGAATATCGAGAAGGTCACCGAGATGCGGACGATGCTCGACCGCATCGTCGCCTGACCCACACGTCCAGACAGCACAAGCAAGACAGCAGGATCACGATGGCGCTGCCCACCTATTTCGACGCGATGGACTATGCCCGCATGGTGCGGGAATACCCGTTGGGCCCGGATTACGAGAAATTCCTCCGCACCGTCAGCCGCGACGAGCTTTATGCGCTGCAGAACCGCCGCTTCGTCTCGCTGATGAAGCGCGGCTGGGAGGTGAAGTTCTACCAGCGCCTGTGGGGCGCCAAGGGCATCCAGCCCGGCGACATCAAGAGCCTGGAAGACATCGCCAGGCTGCCGACCTATTCCAAGGCCGACATCATGGATTCGATCGAGCGGGCGCCGCCCTTCGGTGATTTCCATGGCATGGAAACCTATGCCCCGGACAAGCGCCCGCCCGTGGTGCTTCACACCACATCGGGCACGACCGGCACGCCGCAGGTGCTGCTCTTCGGGCCGTGGTCGCGCGAGATCCAGAACATCATGCTGGCGCGGCTCTACATGATCGCCGGCCTGCGCCCGGACGACGTGGTCCATTCGGTCTATGGCCACGGCATGATCAACGGCGGCCACTACATCCGCGAAACCTTCACCCACTGGACGAATTCGATCCTGCTCACCGCCGGCACCGGCAATGAGACGCGCTCGATCCAGCAGGTGCAGAACATGGCGCGCTTCGGCGTGACCGTGATCGTCGGCTTTGCCGACTACATCAAGAAGCTCGCCCAGGTCGCCGAGGCCGAGGGGCTCAAGGACAAGATCAAGATCCGCCTCATCATCGGACACATGGGCCGCGAGAATAAGGAAGCGATCTCGGAATCCTGGGGCGGCGCGGAAATCTTCGACTGGTATGGCGTCGGCGACACCGGCACGGTGGGCTTCGAAGGGCCAGACCATGACGGTCTCTACCTGCATGAAGACGCCCATTACGTCGAACTGGTCGATCCCGACACCGGCGCGGTGTCGAAGCCGGGCGACCCGGGAAACCTCTGCGTCACCTGCCTGTTCAAGGACGACATCTACCCGATCATCCGCTTCGACACGAAAGACCTGTCGGCCTTTGACGAAAAGCCCTCGGCCTGCGGCTACAAGGTGCGCCGCATTCAGGGCTTCCTCGGCCGCAGCGACAACATGGTCAAGCTGCGCGGCATCAACATCTATCCCATCGGCGTCGGCGCCATCGCCAACGAACACCCGGCCTCGCTGGGCGAATATATCTGCCGCGTCGACCGCGACAAGGATGGCCGCGACGACATGGCCATCATCGTCGAGGTGCGCGAGAAGACCGAGATGGTGCGCCAGGAAATCGCCGCCATGATCCGCGCCAAGCTGGGCGTCGAGATTGGCGTGGAACTCGCCTCGCTGGGCGACACGGCGCCGCTGACCGGTGTCGAATCGCGCCAGAAGGCCGTGCGTCTCATCGACAACCGCTTCAAGTAAGCCCGCACGAGACCGGCATGATGGACCTTTACGCCTGCGATCTGGCTGGCTGGTCGCAGGCCCTGAAGGCTGGCGAGACGAGCGCATCCGCGCTGACGGATGCCGCGCTCGCCCGCATCCGCCAGCACGATCCCGCGCTGCATGCGATGAGCGTGCTTCTGGCCGATGCCGCGCGCGAAGCTGCCGCCTCGGCTGACCGCCGCCGCCAGGCGGGCCAGGCCATCGGCCCGCTCGACGGGATTCCCGTCACCGTGAAGGACAACATCGACATCGCCCACACGCCGTCCACGGCGGGCATGGCGTCGCGCACCCACATCACCGCCACGGTGGATGCGCAGGTGACGGCGCGCTTACGCGCGGCGGGCGCGGTGCTGCTCGGAAAGACCTCGATGCAGGAAGCGGCGCTCGGCGCCATCAACGACGGCCCGCTGCATGGCCGCGCCTACAACCCACACAAGCCGGGTTTCACGCCCGGCGGCTCCAGCGGCGGCGCGGGGGCGGCGGTGGCCGCTGGCTTCGGCCTCGGCGCGCTCGGCACCGACACGCTGGGCTCCGTCCGCATTCCGGCTGCCTATTGCGGCGTCACGGGCCTGAAGCCGACCTATGGCCGCGTCACGACGCGCGGCGTGGTGCCGCTCTGCTTCACCTTCGATCATGTCGGCCCGCTGGCGCGCAGCGTGCGCGACCTTGGCCTGCTGCTCGACGCCATCACCGGCTTCGATTCCGTGTCGCCGGACGCGCGCAAGCCACCGCAGGCCGACCCGCGCAGCTTCCTGCCCGCCGACCTGCCCTCGCTCAAGGGCGTCACCCTTGGCCGCCTCGCCAATATCGACGATGTGGAAATGGAACCCGGCGTCGCCCGCGCCTTCCGCGCCGCGCTCGATGTGTTGCGTGGCCTGGGCGCCACCATCTGCGACGTGCGCGTGCCGGGCTATGACTTCGGCAAGGCGCGCCGCGCCGGCCTGGTGGTGACGGAAGCCGAAGCCGCCGTTATCCATGCCGACGACATGAAGCACCGCGCCGACAAATTCTCGCCGGTCTTGCGCACGATGCTGGAGTATGGCGCCAGCATGACGGCGACGCAGCTGGTGGGCGCGCAGCGCCTGATCGCCGAACTCGCCGCCCGCGCCAACGCCGCCTTCGCCGGCTTCGACGCCATCCTGACGCCGCATGGCCCGCAAACCGCCTTTGCCTTTGATGCGCCGGTGCCGCATAGCCAGGCCGATTTCACCGCCATCGCCAACCTGATGGGCGTGCCTGCGCTCAGCGTGCCCATGGGCTTCGCCCCCAGCGGCCTGCCCGTGGGCCTGCACCTGATCGGGCAACCCTGGCAGGAAGCCGCATTGCTGCAGATCGGCCGCGCCTATGAACGCGCCGCCGGCCATGACATGCGGCCGAAGGCGCTGGCCTGACCGCGCTCTGGCAGCGCGACCTTGGCAGTCTGGCGGCGGGCCTCGCCGCCGGCGAATTCTCCGCCCGTGATCTCACCGCGCACTATCTGGCGCGCATCGACCGCTTCAACCTGGGGCTCAACGCGTATTACGCGGTCACGGGCGAGGATGCACTGCGGGCCGCGACGGAATCAGACGAGCGAAGGGCGCGCGGGGTTTCGCGCGGCCCGCTCGATGGCATTCCCGTCGGCCTCAAGGACAATATCGACCTCGCTGGCGTGCCTGCCACGGCAGGGATGGAACTCCGTCGCCATCACATGCCGACGGCGGATGCGCCCGTCGCCGCCGCGCTGAAACGCGCGGGTGCCGTCATCCTGGGCAAGCACAGCCTGCATGAAGCGGCAATGGGCCCATCGGCGACCAACCCGCATTATGGCTCGACCCACAATCCGCACCGGCGCGACCATTCCGCTGGCGGCTCCTCCACCGGCGCGGGTGCGGCGCTGGCGGCGGGGCTTTGCGCCGGGGCGCTTGGCACAGACACGCTTGGTTCGGTCCGCATACCGGCCGCCTTTAGCGGCATCGCGGCGCTCAGTCCCACGCCGGGGCGCATCCCGGCCGATGGCGTGCTGCCGCTTGCCTGGTCGCTCGATGTCGTCGGTCCGATGACACGGCAGGCACGCGACTTGCCGCATCTCTTCGCCGCGCTGGCCGCACCGCAGCCAGCGCCCGATCCGCGCGGCGCGACGCTCGGCGTGTTGTCGCCGCTCGACGAAGCGCAGGTGCAGCCCGACGTCATGGCGGTGTTTGAAGCCGCCCTCGACCGGCTTCGGGCAGCGGGCTTCCGCCTCATTCGCGTGACGCTGGCGGGCGACGGGCTGCAGGCGGGTTTCGATGCCGGGCTGCTCATCTCCCGCGCCGAAGCCTTCGCCGTGCACCAGGCGGAATTCACAACGCGCCCCGATGGATTTTCCGCACCGATGCGCGCCAACCTGCAACGCGCGGCGGCCATGCGCGCCACCGATCTTGTGCAGGCCATGCGGACGCGGGCGCGGGTCGCTGCGGCGGTGCGCCACCTGCTGGCCGGTTGTGCGGCCCTTGTCATGCCGACCACGCCGGTGCCGACCTATCGGCTTGACGGCCCGGTGCCGCCGAACCAGCCGCTTTTCACGGCGCTGGCCAATGTGGCGGGTTGCCCCGCCGTGTCCGTGCCCATGGGCTTCACGCCCGACCGCCTGCCGCTCGGCTTGCAATTGCTGGGCGCGCCGGGCAGCGATGAAAGCCTGATGGCGCTGGCGTCAATCTATGAAGATGCGGCGAAGTGGAACATGGCCCCGCCGGGCTTCGCCTAGCTTTCGTCCATCATGCTGGCCAAACTTCGCGGCTTCAGCCGTTCCACGTGAATTTCGGCTTCCGCTTTTCCATGAAGGCGCGCGTGCCCTCGCGATAGTCCTCGCCGCGGAAGGCCGAATCGAACATCGCCAGCGTCTCGTCAGTGTCTTCCGCCGCGCCGTCCAGGATCTGGCGCACGATCTGCTTCGACGCGCGATGGGTGAATTGCGAGCCTTCGGCGATGGTGGCGCACAGCGCGCGCACCTCGGTCTCCAGCGCGCTCGCCTCGATCAGCCGGTCAATCAACCCCATCTGCAGCGCCTCCTCCGCGCGCACCAGCCGGCCGGTGAACAGGATGTCCTTCGCCTTGGACGGGCCCACCGCATCGACCAGCAGCTTCGTGTCCTGCAGGTTGTAGACAAGGCCGAGCTTGGCCGGCGGGATGGCGAATTTCGCGCTCGCATCGGCCAGCCGCATGTCGCAGGCCAGCGCAATGCCGCAGCCGCCGCCGACGCAGGGCCCCTGGATCATGGCAATCACCGGCTTCTCGAAGCGCATCAGCCGGCGCGAGGCCGCGTGCACGGCGCGGTTATAGGCCTTCGACTTCGCCGGGTCGGCATGGGTGGATTCGAACTCGCTGATGTCGGCGCCGGCGGCAAAGGCGGCGGCATCGACGCCGCGAATCACCATGCTGCGGATCGCGCCATCGGCCAGCGCGTCGGCAAGCAGGCTGGGGATGGCATCCCACATCGCCTTGGACAGGGCATTGCGCTTCGCCGGCTGGTTCAGCACCAGCCAGCCGATGGAGCCGTCTTTTTCGAGGTAGATTGCGGGCTTGGTCATCGGAATTCCACGTCAGAAGGGTGGGGAAGGGGCCCTATGCGGCCCTCGTTCACCTCTGCTAGCCTCTATACAGAACATTCGGGGAGATTGGGACATGAACAAGCCGCTCGACATGCGTGTCAGCTTCACGCGCCTCGCGGATGCCACCAAGGCTGATTTCGACATCATGTACCGGCACATGGCCGTGGAACACACGCACCTGGCCGACAATGTGCTGAAGCATCTCAACATGTCGGGCCACCTGCAGCCCGGCCTGCAGGTGACGCGCATGGAACATGCGCTGCAGACGGCGACGCGCGCCTTCAAGGATGGCGCGACGGAAGAGCTGGTGGTCTGCGCGCTGCTGCACGACATCGGCGACGAACTGGCGCCTGACAACCATGGCGCCTTCGCCTCGGAAATCCTGCGGCCCTTCCTGTCGGAAGACAATTACAACGTCGTCCGCTATCACCCCGAGTTCCAGGGCTATTTCTTCTTCGACAAGATCGGCGCCGACAAGAACATGCGCGAGCGCCATCGCGGCAAGGCCTGGTTCGATACCTGCCACCATTTCTGCGAACGCTGGGACATGCCGGCCTTCGACCCGGCCTATGAGTCGATGCCGCTGTCGGCCTTCGAGCCGATGGTGCGCCGCCTGTTCGACAAGCCGCCCGTGCACAACGGTGTCGCGCTGCCGACGAAATAGCCGATGAACGAGAAGGCGCGTGAATTAGGGTTGGGCGGCATCCGCTTCACGCGCCTGCAGGATGCGACTGAAGCGGATTTTGCCGTCCTCGTGCCCTTTGCCGAGAAGGCGCATGCCCAGGTTGTCGACAATGTGCTCGCCCACCTGCAGCTGCTGAAGGGCGACCGGCTCGGCTTCCTGGTCGATCGCTTCGACCATTCGCTGCAGACGGCAACGCGGGCGGAACGCGACGGCGCCGACGAACAGATGATCGTCTGCGCGCTGCTGCATGACATCGGCGACCTGCTGGCGCCGGATCATCATGGCGACTTCGCCGCCGCCGTGCTGAAGCCCTATGTCTCCGACGTCCACTATAACGTGGTGAAGTATCACCCGGAATTTCAGGGTTACTTCTACTGGGACAAGCTCGGCCGCAATCACCTGACGCGCGACCGGCACAAGGGCCAGCCCTGGTTCGATGCCGCGCATGTCTTCTGCGAACGCTGGGACCAGGTGGCCTTCGATCCCGACTATGACAGCCTGCCGCTTGATCATTTCCTGCCGATGGTGCGGCGGGTCTTCTCCGGCGAATCGGTGCAGACGGCGTCTTTCAAGAAGAAGACCGCCTAGGCCGAGACCAGCCCCTCGCTGACCGTGCGACCGGCCAGCAAATCCTCGATCTGCCCGAGCACGATGTCGCTCTGCCGCTGCATCGAATAGTGGGTCGAGGCGGCGAGATGTGGCGTCACCACGATGTTGGGCGCCGCCAGCAGCCGCGCCGGCACGTTGGGCTCGCTCTCGAACACGTCGAGGCCCGCGCCCGCGATGGTGCCCTGTTCCAGTGCCTCGGCGAGTGCATTTTCATCCACCGCCGAACCGCGCGCGATGTTGATCAGCGTGCCCTGTGGCCCCAGCGCGCGCAGCACGGCGGCGTCGATGATGTGTGCATTGTCAGCGCCGGCTCGCAGCGCGACGATCAGGATGTCGGCCCAGTCCGCCAGCGCCTGCACCGACTCGAAATAGGTGTGCTGCACGTCTTCGCGCCGCCTGCGGTTGTGATAGCCGATGGTCATGCGGAAGCCGCGCGCCCGTTCGGCAATCTCCGCCCCGATCATGCCCAGCCCCAGGATGCCGAGCTTGCGGCCATGCACGCTCGGCACCATCGCGGGCTTCGCCTCGCGCTTCTGCCAGCGGCCCTCACGGATGAAGCGGTCGGCCTCGACGATTTTCCGCGTTGTTGCCAGCAGCAGGGCGAAGGCCATGTCGGCGACGCAGTCGGTGTTGCCGGTCGCGCAGTTCACCACGGTGATGCCCCGTGCCTTGGCGGCGGCGAGATCGACCTTCTCGTAGCCCGACCCAAAGCAGCTGATGAAGCGCAGGGCGGGCAGCCGGTCCATCAGCGCGGCATCCGCGCCGCGCGAGCCGACGGTGCAGATGCCGTCGATGCGATTCAGCGGAAGCTCGTCCAGCGGGTGGTCCCAGCCCCGATGCACCAAATGGTTGCGGGCCAACTGGTCGCGAAAGGCGTCGGGAAGGGCGGCGAGGAGCAGGATTTCAAACATTTTGCCTCTCTTTGGCGAGTTTTCCGTCTATCCCGCCAGCATGACAACGGCGCGACACAGACGTGGCCTGCCACAGAAAAACCCCAGAAAGGTCAATGCTTTGGCCGGATTCGCGTCTTTTTTCCGGGGTGCCGAGTACCTATCTCTGACCTGCGTACTTGGACAGGGGTGGACCCGCCTCTCTCAGCACTTCTCTCCGCCGGCCTGGCAGTTTGGGTCCCCCGTGCGCAACCAGGCCGGATTTCCTTTCTCCCCAGTCACTTAGCTTCGATATAGTGGCCCCATGCAGGGCTATTTCGTCGAAGACCTCACCATCGGCCAGACCGCGAGTTTCACCAAGACGGTGAGCGAGCGCGACATCCAGCAATTCGCCGAGGTCACGGGCGACGTAAATCCCGTCCATCTCGACGAATCCTACGCCGCAACAACGCGATTCAAGACACGCATCGCCCATGGAATGCTGGGCGCGGGCTATATTTCGGCGGTGATCGGCACGAAAATGCCCGGTCCGGGCACGATTTATCTCGGCCAGACGCTGAAATTCATGGCCCCGGTCAAGATCGGCGACACCGTCGTCGCCACGGTCGAGGTCGCGGCGATTGCCGGCAAGCGCGTGACGCTGAAGACCGTCTGCCGCGTCGGCGACACCGTGGTGATCGACGGCGAGGCCACCGTCATGGTCCCGGCGCGGGGTTAGAAACCGCCTTTTCATGCAGGTTTTCCGTCGTTTCCAGGTGCCCGCCGCCGCGCGCGGCGCTGTCTATGCCGTGGGCAATTTCGACGGCCTGCACCGCGGCCACCGCGCCGTGATCGGCGAGGCCGGCCGCATCGCCAGAAGCCTGCACGCCCCACATGGCGTGCTGACCTTCGAGCCGCATCCGCGCCGCTTTTTCCGTCCCGACGACCCGCCGTTTCGCCTCACGCCATTCGCGCTGAAAATGGCGCTTCTTGCCAATTGGGGCGTGAATCAGACCGTTGCGGTGCCATTTGACGCCGAATTGGCGGGGACCGATGCGGTCGACTTCGTGCGCGGCCGCCTCGCCGCCGATCTCGGCGTGAAACACCTCGTTGTCGGCCATGATTTCGGCTTTGGCCGCCAGCGCAGCGGCAATGTCGCGATGCTGCAGGCGATGGGCGCCAAACTCGGCTTCGGCGTCACCGTCATCACGCCGCAATCCGCCGCCGATGGCGAATTGTTCTCCTCCCGCGCCATCCGCAGCCATCTGCAAGCCGCCTGCCCGCGCGAGGCGGCGGAACGCCTGGGCCGCTGGTGGTGCGTCGAGGGGGTGGTGCAGCATGGCGACAAGCGCGGCCGCGGTCTCGGCTTTCCCACCGCCAACATGCTGCTGGGCGAAGCGCTGCAGCCCTCGCTCGGCATCTATGCCGTGCGGGCGGGCTTCCAGGAAGAAGGCCGCTGGCGCTGGTTCGATGGCGCGGCCTCGCTGGGCACGCGCCCGCAGTTCGAAGGCGAGGGCGTGAAGCTCGAGACCTTCCTGTTCGATTTCGATGGCGACCTTTACGGCAAGACACTGCGCGTCGCCTTCGTCGCCTACCTGCGGCCTGAGCTGACCTTCCCCTCGCTCGAGGCCTTCCTGGCGCAGATGAAGGAAGATTGCCGGGTCGCGCAACAGGCGGTGGCGGCGGCCCAGGCGACTGTGCCAGGGCTTGCGGCCGATCTCGATGCGACGGCGCCGGCCGGCTTGCCGGCCTAGGGGGCTCGCCTCGACAGTGCAGGGAGCCCCTGTTACAAGTCCGGCCATGGCGTCCGAGCGCATTCATCGCGGCCCTGGCGGCGAACGAATTAGGGGCCCGGTCCTCGTCTAGAGGCCCGGGTTTGAACCCTTTTTCCGTTGTCCCTTCATCGCAAGGCGAGCGCCATGGCGAGCGACTACAAGTCCACCGTTTTTCTGCCCAAGACCGACTTCCCGATGCGCGCAGGCCTGCCGCAGCGCGAACCGGAATTCCTCGCCCGCTGGGCGCAGATGGATCTCTACAAGACGCTCCGGGCCGATTCGAAGGGCCGCGAGAAATTCATCCTGCATGACGGCCCGCCCTATGCGAACGGCAACCTGCATATCGGCCATGCGCTCAACAAGATCCTGAAGGACGTCATCAACCGCGCCCAGCAGATGCTGGGCAAGGATGCGAATTACGTCCCCGGCTGGGATTGCCACGGCCTGCCGATCGAATGGCAGATCGAGCAGAATTATCGCAAGGCGGGCAAGAACAAGGACGGCGTGCCCGTCGTCCAGTTCCGCCAGGAATGCCGCGACTTCGCCGCTGGCTGGATCGACGTGCAGCGCGAGGAATTCAAAAGGCTGGGTGTCGTCGGCGACTGGGACAATCCCTATTCGACGATGGCCTTCCCGGCCGAGGCGCAAATCGCGCGCGAGATCTGCAAGTTCCTGATGAATGGCGGGCTTTATCGCGGCTCCAAGCCGGTGATGTGGTCTACGGTCGAGAAGACTGCGCTTGCCGAGGCCGAGGTCGAATATCACGACAAGACCTCGCCCACCGTCATGGTGCGCTTCCCCGTCGCCAAGGCGGCGCGCCAGGCGTCGGCCGCGCTCGACGGTGCGTCCATCCTGATCTGGACGACGACCCCTTGGACGCTGCCCGGCAACCGAGCGATCGCCTATGGCGCAGGCTTCGACTATGTCATCGCCACCGTGAAAGCCGTGGAAGATGGTGCGCTGGCAAATCCGGGGGACCGTCTCGTCATCGCCGCGGCGCTGGCCGATGCGGTGAAGGCCGCGGGCAAGATCGCCGACTGGACCCTGTCGCCGCCCTTCTCCGGCGCGCTGCTGGCTGGCACCGTCTGCCGCCACCCCTTCGCGGGCCAGGGCTATGACTTCGACGTGCCGCTGCTGCCGGGCGACTTCGTCACCACGGAAGACGGCTCGGGCTTCGTGCATATCGCGCCGGGCCATGGCGCGGACGACTTCGAGCTTGGCTCGCGCCATGGCATCGCTGTGCCCGAGACGGTGGGGCCGACTGGCCATTATTTCGACCACGTGCCGCTCTTCGCCGGCAAGCGCATCATGAAGCCCGATGGCAAGGAAGGCGACGCCAACGCCGCTGTCATCGAGGCGCTGAAGGGCTGTGGCGCGCTGTTCGCCGAAGCCAAGCTCGTGCATTCCTACCCGCACAGCTGGCGGTCGAAGGCGCCGGTCATCTTCCGCAACACGCCGCAGTGGTTCATCAGCATGATGAAGAACGACCTGCGGCAAAAGGCGCTGACCGCCATCGACAATGTGCGCTGGGTGCCCTCGCAGGGCCGCAACCGAATCTATTCGATGATCGAGAACCGCCCGGAATGGGTGATCTCGCGCCAGCGCGCCTGGGGCGTGCCCATCACGGTCTTCGTCAACAAGAAGACGGGCGAGCCGCTGCGCGACGAAAAGGTCAACCAGCGCATCTTCGAGGCCTTCGAGAAGGAAGGCGCCGATGCGTGGTGGAAGGACGACGGCCAGCGTTTCCTCGGCAACGACCATGCCATCGCCGACTACGAGAAGATCGACGACATCGTCGACGTCTGGTTCGACTCTGGCTCGACGCATGCCTTCGTGCTGGAGCAACGCGACGACCTGCAATGGCCGGCCTCGCTCTATCTCGAAGGCTCCGACCAGCATCGCGGCTGGTTCCATTCCTCGCTGCTTGAAAGCTGCGGCACGCGCGGGCGCGCGCCCTATGACGCCGTGCTGACGCATGGCTTTGTCATGGATGGCGAAGGCCGCAAGATGTCGAAGTCGCTCGGCAATGTCGTCTCGCCGCAGGACATCATCAAGCAGCATGGCGCCGACATCCTGCGCCTTTGGGTCGTCAGCTCGGACTATTCGGAAGACCTGCGCATTGGCGACCAAATCGTGCAGCGCCAGGTCGACGCCTATCGGAAACTGCGCAACACGCTGCGCTACATCATCGCGAGCCTTGACGGCTTCACCGACGCCGAAAAGGTCGACCGCGCCGAAATGCCGGAACTCGAACGCTGGGTGCTGCACCAACTGCACGACCTCGACGCCGTCGTGCGCCAGGCCAGCGCCGACTTCGATTTCCACCGCATGTTCGTCGCGCTCTACAGCTTCT
>CAXNFA010000005.1:0-15241 GCA_964201105.1 Alphaproteobacteria bacterium
GGAAGCTGTTGGGCGGTCGCACCGGGCCGAATGACGCCACAGGTCGACACCCCCGGGCGCAACGGCGCATCAAGCCTGAGGCTGGCCGGCGGGCGCGTGATTTATTGAAAAGTTTGCCGCCGGGGTCAAGGGCAGCGGGACTGACTCAGGTCGATTCTGGGTCATTGACCGGTTCTCCGGCCACCGCCTTGATCAATTCATAGATTCGCCGCCGCGTATTCCGGTCGCCGATGCGATAGAAGGCACGCACCAGTTCCAATGTCTCCCGGCGGGAGAAATTGTCGTCTTCGAGGGGCGGCGGCGCGCCGCCGGGCTCGGCCAGGCTTGCACTGCCAGGCAACGGCGCACCGTCGGACGGCAGGTTTTCAAAGAAAAACGATACCGGCACATCCAGAACCTGGGCGAACTGATACAGCCGGCTGGAACCGATCCGGTTCAGCCCGCGCTCGTATTTCTGGATTTGCTGGAAGGTAATGCCGACAGCTTGGCCGAGCTTTTCCTGGCTCATGCCGAGAAGCGTGCGGCGGAGGCGGACACGGCTGCCGACATGGCTGTCGATCGGGTCGCGCCGAGTTTTTCCGGATGAAATTTTGGGAGCCACGGTATCCGCATCAAATGAGATCATGACAGCTCCACCCCCCAAGACTGGAACCGCCAACACACCCAGCAGTTGCCTGTGTTGGCCACCGATGAGCTTTCAGATTGATAACCACATCGTTCCGGGTGGTCAACAAAGCCACAAACGATATGCGAAATTGCACAATCAGGTAGAAAGATGGCGCCAGCCGCTCAACCAGACGACAAGAAGCCCGGCAAGCCCCAGGGTGAAGACGATGAGGTCGCCAAACCGGGCGTAGGGGGGCAGATGTTCAACTGCCATGGGCAGCGCAGCATCCAGCACGCCTTCCGTGTTGATCTCCAGATAGGAGAGAATGCGGCCCGCGGGGTCGATCACGCCGGAAATTCCGGTGTTGGCGGCACGGACCATGGGCAATCCCTGCTCCACCGCCCGCATCCGCGCCATCTGGAAATGCTGCCAGGGCCCGGCCCCGGGGCCGAACCAGGCATCGTTGGTCAGGCTGAGAAGCCAGGCCGGCCGCTGGTCGGAATCCACAACGCCAGCGGGAAAAATCGCCTCATAGCAGATCAGGGGACTGAAGGGCGGGGCGCCAGGAAGTGAAATTGTCTGCGGTCCATCGCCAGCGGAGAAATCGATCCCGCCCTGGGCAAGCTGCTCCATGCCAAGCCGGCGGAGAACGGGACGCAGCGGCAGGTATTCGCCAAACGGCACCAGATGGTGCTTGTCATAGGTCGCAGCGACCATCGCATTGGCCGTCACCGCCTGCATGCTGTTGAAGGCGCGATATCCCGCGCCCGGCAGGCCATTGCCGCGCGGTGCGCCGGTCAGCACCATCGCCCCCGGCGGCGCTGCTTCCGCAACGACACGGGCAGCGGCGTTGCCATTGTCGATCTGGAAGGTCGATGCCGTCTCAGGCCAGATGATGAGATTGGGCGCCGCGCCTTCCTTGCGGCTGAGCACAACATGGCGCAGCAGGTTCGCTTCCCGCTGGCCCGGCTCCCATTTCAGCTTCTGGGTGACGTTGGCCTGCACCAGCCGCAGGTTCACATCATCAAGCAAGGCCGTTGGCAAGGCATCGAGCCGCCACGCGCCGCCGATCCAGGCCGCCGCAAAGAAAACCAGGGCGACACCCGCGGGCATCCAGCGCGTGGTTCGACGCGGCGCCGACTGGGCCGCGAGCGTCGCCGGCATGGCGACGACCCAAAGCGTGACGAGGCTGAGGCCATAGACACCCACCACCGCTGCGACCTGCATGACGGCAAGATTTTCAGACCAGGCATAGCCGATGAGATTCCAGGGAAAGCCGGTCAGGATCGTGCCGCGCAGCCACTCGAATCCGGTCCAGGCGATGCCGAAGATGAGCACGCGGCGCCAGCCCGGCGCGACGGCAAGCCATGTGACCAGTGTCGCGAGTCCCATGAAGATCGCCAGCGCGGCGGGCAGACCGCCGACCGAGAAGGGGATCATCCAGGCAAAGCGGTCCGGCTCGATCAGCATCGGATAGGCGAGCCAATGCAGGCCCGCGACCAGATAGCCGAAGCCGAACCACCAGCCTGCGGCAAAGGCCGTGCGCGCCCGCGGCGCACCGTCGATCAGCCAGAGGAGCGGCGGGAAGGCGATGAAGAGAAAGGGCCACAGGCCGGCTGGCGGTAGCGCGCCGGCGGCAATGAGCCCGAGCACCAGCGCGCAGCCGTGGCGGCGCCAGCCTGTCAAACCACCGATGACGGCCGCGATCGCCGTCATGCCGTGCCGGTGGTCGGCGTCACGTCGCGCTTGGCTTCGACGCGGCGGACACGCAAGCGAATCGCGCGGCGCGGATCGGCCTCGACCACCTGGAACTCGATGCCGTCGGGATGCGCGATGACTTCACCACGCTGCGGCACGCGGCCAGCGAGCGACGCCACCAGGCCGGCCACCGTGTCGATGTCGTCGTCACGGTCCTCGGGGAGGAAATCGACTCCCAGCCGCTGCTCCAGTTCTTCTACCTCGGCGCGGCCGTCGACCTCGAACTGGCCCTTGCGCGATTCGACGATCAACGGGACTTCGACCTCGTCATGCTCGTCGTCGATCTCGCCCACAATGGCCTCGACCAGATCCTCGATCGTCGCCAGGCCGTCCGTGCCGCCATATTCGTCGACGACGATGGCCATGTGCACGCGCTTGGTGCGCATGCGCAGAAGCAGGTCAGGCACGGGCATGGAGCGCGGCACGAAAAGCACCTCGCGAACGATGCCCGGCAGGTTGAAGGCGCGCTCGTTGCCCCAGAAGGCCATCAGGTCCTTGATGTGAATCATGCCAACGACATTGTCGAGCGTGTCGCGGTAGACCGGGAAGCGCGAATGAAACTCCTCGCGGAACAGCTTGATCGCGCCATCAAGCGTGCTGGTCGCATCCATGGCAATGATGTCGGCACGCGGAATCATCACGTCGTCGACGCGCAATTCGCCCAGCTTGACGAGGTTGGACAGGATGATGCGCTCTTCCGGACCGATCTCGCGGTCGGCATCGTCACGCTGCTCGATCAGCTCCAGAAGGTCGTCGCGCAGTGACGAATCCCCGCCGCCGCCCACGAGGGAGCGCAGCCAGTTGCCGACCGAGCGCTGTCGTCGCGGCGGCTCGTCGTCGCCGGGCGGCTTGGTCGTGCTGGAATCGCTCATTGCAGGTGTCCGTCGAGGCGATAAGGATCGGCGACGCCCATGCCGAGCAGGATGTGGCGTTCAAGGTCTTCCATCGCTTCGGCTTCCGCCTCCGTTTCATGGTCGAAGCCCACGATATGCAACACACCATGCACAACAAGATGGGCGACGTGGTCGTTGAGCGTCTTTCCTTGCGCCACCGCTTCGGTTGCGATGGTCTCGAACGCAAGAATCACATCGCCGAGCGGCGCAACAATGCCCGGCAGGACGATGGGGTCCTGCGGAAAGGACAGCACGTTGGTCGGCGAATCCTTGCCGCGATAGGTGCCGTTCAGGGTCTGCACCAGGGCGTCGTCCGCCAGCACGATGCTGAGTTCGGCCGGATCAATGGCCGGCGGCGCGGCGTGCAGCGCGGCACGAGCCGCAGATTCCGCGAGCGCGCCTGCGCCCGGTAGCCGGGCGTCCCATATGTCGCTTTCGACGGTCACGGCGATCGCCACGCTCATGGCTTCGACGGGTCGCGCCCCGGCAGGTTGCGTTCATAGGCGTCATAGGCGCGGACCATGCGGCCGACCAGCGGATGGCGCACGACATCGGTGTCGGAGAATTCGACGAAGGCAATGCCTTCCACCCCGTCCAGCACGGTGCTGGCTTCGTGCAGGCCGGACTGCACGCCGCGCGGCAGGTCGATCTGTGTGAGATCGCCGGTGACGACCATGCTGGACCCCTCGCCCAGGCGGGTGAGCAGCATCTTCATTTGCATCGGTGTCGTGTTCTGCGCCTCGTCCAGGATGACGAAGGCGTTGGCGAGGGTGCGGCCACGCATGAAGGCGAGCGGCGCCACCTCGATCTCGCCATTCTCCAGCCGCTTCTCCACCTGCTCGGCAGGCAGCATGTCGTAGAGCGCGTCGTAGAGTGGGCGCAGGTAGGGATCGACCTTTTCCTTCAGGTCGCCGGGCAGGAAGCCAAGCCGTTCGCCAGCCTCCACCGCCGGGCGCGACAGGATGATGCGGCTGACACGGTTGCTGGTCAGCATCTGCACGGCGACGGCGACCGCAAGATAGGTCTTGCCCGTGCCGGCCGGCCCAAGGCCAAAGGTCAGGTCATGCGTGAGCAGCGCGCGCAGGTAGTCGCGCTGCCGCGGCGAGCGCGGATTGATCGTGCGGCGCCGTGTCCGGATGACGGCGTCGCCGTCGTCCGTGCCGGCGCTGCCGGACGATTCTGCATTGGCCATGCGCACGGCCCCGTCGACTTCCCCGGGCGTCACTTCGAGCCCGCGCTTGAGGCGCTGATAAAGCGTGAGAAGAACAGCGCGCGCCACCTTTTGCGACGCGGCATCGCCCGCGATCGCCACATGGTTGCCGCGCGAGGACAGCGTGACGCCGAGAAGCTGTTCAATACGGGCGAGGTGACGGTCATGCTGGCCGAACAGCGCCGGCAACAGCGCGTTGTCCTCGAAGGCAACGATCTGCGGGGCGTTGCGGCCGTCGAATTCGGAAACGGTGTTCAAAACATGGGCCTCATGCGGCGCGACCCGTTTCCGGGCTGCTGGCGGGAACACCGGTCAGGCTGTTGGACAGCACCGCGTCGATCTTCACGTCAACGACGTCGCCGATGCCCGCGTTCAGGCCCGCGACGCTGACCGCCTGCAGATAAGGTGATTTGCCGACCAGCTGGCCGGCGTAGCGGCCGGGTTTTTCCAGCAGCACCGGTAGGGTGCGGCCAACGCAGGATGCGTTGAACGCCGTCTGCTGGCGCAGGATCAATGCCTGCAGTTCGGCGAGCCGCTCGGACTTGACTGCCTCGTCCACCATGTCCGCTGCATCAGCGGCGGGCGTGCCCGGGCGCGGGCTATATTTGAAGCTGAAGGCCTGGGCGAAGCCGGTCTCTTCCACCAGCGCCATCGTGGCACGGAACTCGGCGTCAGTTTCACCCGGAAAGCCGACGATGAAATCGCTCGACAGGGCAAGGTCGGGACGGGCATCGCGCAGGCGGCCAATGATGCGGCGATAGTCGTCGGCCTTATGGCGCCGGTTCATCGCCGCAAGAATGCGGTCGGAGCCCGATTGCACCGGCAGATGCAGGAAGGGCATGAGCGCCGCCAGGTCGCGATGCGCCGCAATCAGGTCATCGCCCATGTCGCGCGGGTGGGAGGTGGTGTAGCGCAGGCGGACGATGCCCGGAATGGCGGCGAGTTCACGCAACAGCAGGGCCAGCGAGACCGGGCGACCGCCGGCGTCGAGGCCGTGATAGGCGTTGACGTTCTGGCCCAGCAGGGTGAGTTCGCGCACGCCCTTGGCGGCCAGCTGGGCGGCTTCGGCCAGCACCTGACGCATCGGGCGCGACATTTCGGCGCCGCGGGTATAGGGCACGACGCAGAAGGTGCAGAACTTGTCGCAGCCTTCCTGCACGGTCAGGAAGGCGCTCGGACCATCCACGGCGCGCTCCGACGGCAGCAGGTCGAACTTGTCCTCGGCCGGGAAATCGGTGTCGACCACCGGCGCATGGAGCGCCCTTGCGACGAGATGCGGCAGGCGGTGATAGGTCTGCGGACCGACCACGAGATCGACGAAGGGTGCGCGGCGCTGGATTTCCGCGCCTTCGGCCTGGGCGACGCAGCCGGCCACGCCGATCAGGAGCGGCTTGTCGCGGGTGCTCCGCAGAACGCGCAGGCGTCCCAGCTCGGAAAACACCTTTTCTGCCGCTTTTTCGCGGATATGGCAGGTGTTGAGGATCGCGAGATCGGCGTCGTCCACCGTATCGACGGGGACATAACCCAAGGGAGCCAGCGCCTCCGCCATGCGGGCGGAGTCGTAGACGTTCATTTGGCAACCGTAGGTTTTAATGAAGAGCTTTTTCTGCAACTTCTCCGAGAGCTCCTGGGGAAAGGACCGGCATCGCGGCGCCCGCCGGCCCTGTCCGGGCTGCAGGCGACGTTAGCATGGGGCCCCCTCGAGTCAAGGTTGGGGGGTACGACGGGCCAGCAGGCGGCGCTTGGGTGCGGGCAACTGAACCCGGCCCGAGAGGGCATCCGACAGGCCGGCGGACACCACCGCCTGGCAATGCGCCGCCAGCTCTTTACGCGAGGCAAATGACTCGATCGTGACGGGCGCGTGGAATTGCACCGTCACCGTGAAGCGGTCGAGGCAAAGAACGCCCCACAGGTGAGGGGCAAGCTCCATGTCGCCGAACCACGTCAGTTCCGGCCGGCGGTCGCGCCCGATCGGCAGGCCATCGATAGCCGTATAGGCGACGGAGACCGGCTGCACAATCAGCGGCACGTCCTTCACCCGGGTTTCGGCCAGGGCGAAGAAGGCACTCTTGAATGGCAACACATGGTTGCCGTCGCTGCTGGTGCCCTCGGGGAAAAGCACCAGGTTGTCGCCAGCGTTCAGCCGCTCGGTCATCTCGTCCTTATGCACTGCCGTACGCTGGGCGCGGCGTTCGACAAAGACGGTGCGCTGCAGCCGGGCAAGGAGGCCAAAGACCGGCCAGCTGTTCACCTCGCGCTTCGCCACGAAGCAGATTGGCATCAGCGTGTCGATCACCGTGATGTCGAGCCAGGACGAATGATTGACGACGAAGAGCGCCGGACGCGCGGAGACGCGCTGGCCGATCGCAATGACCTTCATGCCGAGGATGCGGGCAACGCCGCGGTGGTAGAGCATCGGCACGCGCTCCTCGATCGGGAGGCGCAGGGCGACCGCCAGAGCCTGCACGGGAATCAATGTTCCCGTCCACACGGCCAGCGCCAGCGCCTTCAGGATTGCGCGCGCGAATTTCATGAAGTCATCAGGCGGCCCGCACCGCCATCATCAGTCGCGGCCCGAAACCGGGCGGCGCGTCGTCTTGATCTTCTGGTCGTTCTTCGGATCGGCTTCGGTCGGCACAGCGTAAAGCTCCAGCCGATGATCAACCAGGCGGTAACCCAGGCGGGCGGCGATCGCCTTTTGCAGACGCTCGATTTCCTCGTCCTGGAACTCGATCACCTTACCCGACTTCAGGTCAATGAGATGATCGTGATGCACATCGCTTGCTTCTTCGTAGCGTGCACGCCCGTCGCCGAAATCGTGCTTCTCAAGAATCCCGGCCTCTTCAAACAGGCGCACCGTGCGGTAGACGGTGGCGATCGAGATTCCGGAATCGATCTTGGTGGCGCGCTTGTACACCTCCTCGACATCCGGGTGGTCAATGGCCTCCGACAGGACGCGCGCAATGATGCGGCGCTGTCCCGTCATCTTGAGACCTTTTTCGATGCAGAGGCGTTCGAGTCGATCAGACATGACCGGACTTATAGCCCAAGCGCAGGGCGCGGCAAAACCTCAGATGCGTCAGACACCACGACGCTTGCGCCGGCGCCGCTTGGTGGTGCCGAGGCCTATCTTCTTGGCTAGCTCGCTGCGCTGCTGCGCGTAGTTGGGGGCGACCATCGGATAGTCGGGCGGCAGGCCCCAGCGCTCGCGATATTCATCCGGCGTCATGTTGTATTTCGTCTTGAGATGACGCTTGAGCATCTTGAGCTTCTTGCCGTCTTCCAGGCAGACAATGTATTCCGGCGCGATCGACCTCTTCACGGGCACCGCCGGTTGCGGTCGCGATGCAGTCGCAACGCCACTGCCCTGCCCCACATTCGAAAGCGCGGCATAGACCTGCTGGATGAGCTGCGGCAGGTCGTTGATCGGAACCGTGTTGTTGGAGACGTGCGAGGCCACGATATTGCTGGTCAGGGCCAGCAGGTTCTGGTTGCCGCCGCCGTTATTCTGATCTGCCATTTCTGGCCGCCTTCTATTTGGAACTATTGGTCTTTATATTATCAGGTTCCTTCAGGCGCGGAACACCGCAAAGACCAACGCTGAAAATTTATTGGAACGCATGAGCAATCCGCCGCTTCATTACCTCGACATTACAGGTGACATCTGTCCGATCACCTTCGTGCGCACCAAGCTGGCGCTGGAGCGGCTGCAGGCCGGTGAATTGCTGCAGGTTCGCCTCAAGGGAAATGAACCGCTGAAGAACGTGCCCCGGTCGGCCAAGGAGCAGGGACATGAGGTTGTATCGCTTGAGTCGTCCGACTCAGGCACCCACACCCTTGTCCTCCGGCGCGGACCCACGCCCTGAAGGCGTCAGGGTGAGCCGCAGGACCAGCGCATCCTCGGGCGATTGACCCGGGCGTTCGTAATAGCCCTTGCGCTGGCCGACCGCGGAGAAGCCCAGACGTGCATAGAGCGCGCGGGCGGCGTCGTTCGTGGCGTTGACCTCCAGGAACAGAGACTTCACGCCCGCCGCCGCCGTGCGGTCGCGCACCGCATCCATCAGGCGAGCGGCATGCCCGTGACGCAGGTGCCCCGGCAGCACGCCGATGGTGATGATCTCGGCTTCGTCCAACACGCTGCGCGCCACGACAAAGCCCACGGGCCTGCCGTCATCCAGGGCCACCAGCGCGAGCGCACCGGGAATCTGGAGCAGGGCGGCGAAAGCGGAGGCGGGCCAGCCATCGGCAAAGACCCGGCCGTGCAATGCCGCCAGCAATTCGCACGTGGCGGCGTCGGCAGCAGCGAGTTCGGCCACCGTCATGGCGCGCGCGGCACCGGCAGCTTGGCGTCCGGCGCGCGCAGATAGACCGGCATTGGTGCATCGGCGAAGGCCCCTGCTCCGCGCCGCGTCAGGGCCTCCGCGGCCAGCCCGGCGAAATCCTGCGCATCGGGTTGACCAAAGCCATCGGCGCCTGGATCGCCGGCAATGACGGCGTCGCCACCCCACAACGCGGCCAAGGCGGGCGCGCCCGAACCGGCGAGGATCATCTTCTGGTCCCGCCACGCCTCGGCAACCTGTGCCAGAGGCAGGACAGCTGGCTCCGTCGTGGGCCGCAAGTTGCCGTCAAAGGCCTGCACATAGACCTCGTCGCGCCGGGCGTCGTGCACGACCAGCATGGCCCCGCCGACACGGCCGCGCGCGGCCGTCGCGGCAATGGCCTGGAGGGTGGGGATGGGAATGACCGGGCCGCGCAGGGCCAGGCGCAGGCCTCGGGCAGCCGCCAGACCGATGCGGACACCGGTGAAGGTGCCGGGACCGACGGTGACCGCCAGTGCGTCCACACTGGCCAAGGCCACACCGGCTTGCGCGCACACGGCCTCGATCATGGGAAACAGCGTCTCGGCATGGCCTTGCTGCTGCAACCGAAAGTCTGCGGCCCGCACTGCGCCATCGGCCCAGAGCGCAATGGAACAGGCAGCCAGCGTGGTATCGAAGGCCAACACCTTCATTCTTGCGCGCCCTGCATGTTAGCGTGCGCCATCATGGCATCTTCCCTTCTGGTCGAGATCACGCCGGCGAGTCACGCCGTTCGTCTCGACATCGTTTACGCCACCGCGCGCAACTTCACCGGCGCGCCGGTGTACCGCCGCCCTGCGTGTTTCCTGCACCCCGACGCCGCCGCCTGCCTGGCCCGCGCCGTCGACCTGGCGGCAGCGCTGGGATATGGCGTCCGCGTCTTCGATGCCTATCGACCGACCGAAATTCAATGGACGCTGTGGCGGCATACGCCCGATCCCGATTTCCTCGCCGACCCGCGCCGCGGCTCGCCCCATTCGCGGGGGGTGGCGGTCGACCTGACCCTGACCGACGCGCAGGGCAATGATCTCGACATGGGCACCGCCTTCGACGCCTTCGTAGTGCAGTCCCATCACGGTCGCCTGGACGTGCCAGCGGAGGCGCAGCGCAACCGTGCCATCCTGCTCGGCATCATGACCGCCGCCGGGTGGGACTACTACCGCAACGAATGGTGGCACTACCAGCTTTTCCAGCCCCGGCGATACCCGTTGTTGAGCGATCGCGCCGCCGGCACGGCGATGGCCTAGGGCAATATCCGGCCCGCTCAAGCCATGGGCTCGATCGGATCGGATAAGTTGCTCTATCACTTTATGATGTAGAGCACGTATCTCCGACCTGATGGATCGCCGAAGGCGATTCCATCTGATCGGACCGTGCTCCAGAGAGAGTCATATGCGACACCTTCTGCTCGCGCTTCTGCTTGTTCTGGGCGCAATGACCCAGGCCCGCGCCGCCGACCATGCCGTGATCATCATGTATCACCGCTTCGGCGAAAACAGCATCCCGTCGACCAACATCCGGCTCGACCAGTTCGAGGCACATCTGAAAGAGCTGACCTCGGGCCGCTACAACGTCGTGCCCCTGGCTGACATCGTGAAGGCGTTCCAGACAGGACAGTCGCTGCCGGATCGCACGGTGGCGATTACTGTCGATGATGCCTATCGCTCGCTCTACACCGAGGGTTGGCCGCGCTTCAAAGCCCTCAAGCTGCCGATCACCGTCTTCATCGAGACCGAGGCGATCGATCGCAATCCGTCCGGCTTCCTGAACTGGGACCAGTTGCGTGAAATGGCGCGCGATGGCGCCACCATCGGCAGCCAGACCGTCACCCATCCGCATATGCCGGATCTGACGCCAGAGGCGGTCGAGAGCGAATTGCGACAGTCGCGCTTGCGGATCGAGCAGGAAATCGGCGTGGCGCCGACGCTCTTTGCCTATCCTTATGGCGAGGCAAGCACTGCGGTGATCGACGCGACGCGCGCGGCGGGTTTCAGCGCCGCCTTCGGCCAGCATTCAGGCGTGGCCTATGCCAGCCACCCACCCTTCTACCAGCCGCGCTTCGCCTTCAATGAAACCTTCGGCAACATCGACCGCTTTCGTATGGCGGTGAATGCGCTGCCCTTACGCGCCACAGACATCACCCCGGCCAACCCGACCCTGGGGGCGAACCCGCCGGCCTTCGGCTTCACGGTCGAATCCACAACCCCAAATCTGCGGGCGCTCAATTGCTTTGTGTCGCACATCAACGGGCCAGCGAAGATCGAGCGGCTGGGTGACAACCGGATCGAGGTGCGGATCGACAAGCCCTTCCCGCAAAGCCGCGGACGCTTCAATTGCACGGTGCCCGCCGAAGAGGGCCGCTTCCGCTGGCTGGGGATGCAGTACTACGTGCCGGGCGTTCGCCGCGCCGACGAATAGCGCGGCGGATCAGAGCAGCGCGCCATTAACCGAAATCGCTTCGCGATCCCGGTTGAGGCGGATAGCTGCTCCAGGCCCTTAAAATGCCAGAGCAACTTTGTGCGTTTAAGTCGCTCTAGAAACCGCGGGCGACACGCAGGGGCCGCTGGTCCTGCAGCTTGGCGCCGTCAAAGGCGGCGAGATCATTGGTCCGCATGATGGTGCGGATGGTGTCGACATATTCCTGACCGCGCTCGGAATAACGCGTCATGCTACCGGCCAGGACGGTGCCATTGAGCGGCGCATCCTTGCCGCGCATCGCCTCGCGTAGGCGGCGAAATTCCTTGTAGGCCGTGTGCCGGTTCAGGTTCAGCACATAGGTCAGCACGGATTCGTGCAGGTGATCAAAAGACTTCACCTCGTGCTGCTCGCCGGCGCCGCGCTGCTTTGGCACCATGCCGTCACCGGGCTCGAACGTTCGCTGGCCAAACAGGGCGTTGCCGTGCAGCGCGAAGCGCGAGGTGCCCCAACCCGATTCCTCAATCGACTGCGCCAGGGCGAGAGACGGCGGCACGACATCGTGGCGGCGCAGCAGCGCACCGAAGTCATCGGCGGATTCGCCGTAGCGCAAGGCCAGCTCCTCCAGCCAGGTCTGGTCCGCAGCCGAGATGGCCTGGCCTTCAACATGGCGCTGTGCCAGCCGCTGCAACCGGCTGCGTTCATCCAGGATCGCCTCGTTGACGCGCAGGATGTGCGGCAGAAGCGCCTTGATGAAAAGGCGTTTGCGCTCGTCCACAGTATCCACCGCGGGAAGATCCTGCGGCAGGCTGGCGAGGAAGATGCGGGGTACGTCTTCGCCTTCGCGCACGGCTTCCAGTCGATAGCCGATCTGCTCGAACCGGCGCGTCATGCTTTGCGTGTCGCGGACGCTCGCCAGTGGCGGTGCCCAAGGATCGGTCGTGCGCGGCGGGGTGAAGGACACCGGCACCGCGACACTCTTGATGATGCCGTCGTGAGTCCGCGGCTTGCTTGTGCGATCAGCCAGCAATCCGCCGCCGCTGAGCGCCGAGGCCAGCAACGCGCCGGTGCTGCGATCAACCATCGATGTCAGCCGTTCAAGGCGTGGCGACAGAGCGGGACCATTTGCATTCGTCATGGGCGTCCGGGGGTCCGGCAGCACATGGGAGAGCATGATGACCTCGGGCTCGATGGAGACGGGCGCGGAGCCGCGGTCGAAAAATGCGACCTGCCGCGGCGCGGGCGTGCGATCGACCATCGAGATTTCAACGCCCGAACCCGCGGCCAGAAAGACCGCGGCGGCTGATGCCAGAAGCGTGACAAACGCCACACGCTCGTAGGGCATCCCGTATTTGCTGCGATGAGATTTCATCAATTCATCTCAACTTG
Source organism: Alphaproteobacteria bacterium (assembly GCA_964201105.1). Taxonomy (GTDB): domain Bacteria; phylum Pseudomonadota; class Alphaproteobacteria; order SHVP01; family SHVP01; genus CANJEJ01. Next base: position 12,631 of record CAXNFA010000005.1, read on the forward strand.
GCGGGATCAAGGTCCGCGCAGTTACACGAGGCAGCCGCAAAGGGGCAACCCAAAATCACCCAGGAGGCCGATGAAAAGACCTCGCTGTGGGCGATGGGACACGCGTATGACAAGAATGTCAGGAAACGGTTAAGGCCAGATTTCTTTGCTATTATCAGTCTTCTGTGCGTGACTTGATGTCGTAACTGAGAAATTCGCCGTAAATGAGGCGGATTTTATCAACAGGCTTTCCACTGCCTGCCTTTCGCACAAACGAACCTCCCTTCACCCGCGTTCCCGGCACGGCCGCCCGCGACGAGCCGTCGCAACGCACTTATCGCGATGTATACAAATCAGGTGAGCTGATCGAGCTGTTCGTCGCTCAGATTGCCCGGCACCACAGTCACCGGCACGCGCATCTGCCCCGCCATCTTGCCAACAAGAAGCGAGACCAGCGGGCCTGGGCCATCCGCATTGGTGCCGGCGCCGAGCACGAGCACATGAATGCCCTGGTCTTCTTCGATGAGCTGCAGAATCACTTGCTTCGCCTCGCCCTGGCGGACGACAAGTTCAGGCAGGATTCCCGAATCGGCGTGAACTTTTCCCGCCAGGCTGCGCAGCAATTCTTCTGCTTCCGCCTGCGCTTCCTCGCGCATCTTCTCTTCGACGGCGAGCCATTGCTGGAAATCGACGGGATTGACGGTGCGCAGCAACGCGATGCCGCCACCAGTGCTCTTCGCCCGCCGCCACGCGAAGCGCAGCGCCTTGTGACATTCCGGTGTGTCGTCGACAACAACGAGAAACTTGCGCCGGCTGCTGGAGGAAGAATCGGCCATCGTCATCCCGGATGTGGCTGCGCCAGGCGCCACCATGCCCGGCCCACGGGGGCCGGGCAAGTGAAACGCATTTTGTCAGCTATTTCAGCAGGATATTGGTGATTTCGCGAAGCTGCGTGCGGGCGCGCAGCAGATAGAAACCCTGGCCCGCGAGATGGCTCGGGATAAACTGGTTGTCCGCCGAGCCATTCAGGATGAAGAGCGGATCGAGTTGCGAACCCTCGCTCAGCGTCAGCAGCATCTGTTGCCACGCAACGGTCAGATCACGCTCGCGAATGATGCGCTCGAAGTCGACGCCAATCTCCATCAGCAACATGCGATAGGCGTAAAGCTGCCCTTTCACCGTGTAGAAGATGTCGTCCGCCTGTTCGTCGAACAGCGCCGGCCCTTCGCGCAGGCGGCGCTCGATCGCGGCCGACGATGAGCCGAGGTCGGCCGCCATGCGATCCATCGTCGCGAGCAGATTATCGGCACGGCGCTCGAACACCGCCTCGTTGCGCGCGAGGCGCACGTTGTAGTTCAGCAGCGCACGCCGCGCCTGGCGATATTGCGCTTCCGACGTCGCGGTGGGCGCGAGCGATGTGCTGAGATCGAAGATCCACTTGGTGCCGGAATATTGCAGCAGGCCGGCCGCCTCCTGGAGATCGGGATCGACCGTGCTGGTGCCGCGCGTGCGGCCGATCTGGTCCGTCAGTTCAAAGGCAAAGCGCGCCAGCGCCGCGACCAGGCCCTGCTGGAAGTTCGGCATGTTGTCCAGAATGCTGGACGGCATGAAAATCGGATCATTCGCGGTCCAGCCATGCTGGTCGACTTCGCGGGCGATCAGGCCGGCCGCCATGGCGACCGCGCGGCTGCCGCCCGTGGCGGCTGGAATGTCGGGGGTGTAGTTCAGGTTGTCGTCGACCTTATGCATGATCAACGCACCCACGGGGTAGTAGATCAGCAGCAGCACGACCACAAGCAGGGCGCCGCGCAGCGACCAGCGGCGCATGGCGCCCGGCCCCGACGGCCGCAGGCGCCGCCAGAATCCGCCGCCCTTGGGCGTGGTGGCCTGGTCATAAACTTCGGGACCGAACGTGGTTCCCGACTGGGGATCTGCCATGGGTGCTCCTGCCGTGCCCTGATACCGGACTTAGATGTGAACGTCCGGGGCAGCGATCAAGCCTCACTCAGGGGCGCAGAAACCCGACAATGTCCTGCGTTTGCCGCAAAATCGGGCGCGCAATGGCGTCCGCCCGGGCGGCGCCGTCCCGCAAGACGGCGTCGACATAGCCGGGATCCGCCATCAGCCGGCGCATTTCCGACGTGATGGGGGCGAGCGACTCGATCGCAAGCGCCGCCAGTTCTTCCTTGAAGGCCGAGAATTGCTTGCCAGCGAACCGCTGCATGGCGGCCTCGCGCGTCGTGTCGGACAGCGCGGCGAAGATGCCCATCAGGTTGTCGGCCTCGGGCCGGGCTTCCAGCGCCGCGATCGTATCGGGCAAGGGTTCGGGATCGGTGCGGGCCTTGCGGACCTTCTGGGCGATGTCGTCGGCGTTGTCGGTCAGGTTGATGCGCGAATAGTCGGACGCATCGGACTTGCTCATCTTCTTGCTGCCGTCGCGCAGGGACATCACGCGCGTCGCCTCGCCAAAGATGAGAGGCTCCACCATCGGGAAGTGATCGACGCCGTAGTTGCTGTTGAAGGAACCGGCGATCTCGCGCGTCAGCTCCAGATGCTGCTTCTGGTCGTCACCCACCGGAACATGCGTCGCCTTGTAGGTGAGGATGTCGGCCGCCATCAGGTTCGGATAGAC
>CAXNFA010000006.1:0-14111 GCA_964201105.1 Alphaproteobacteria bacterium
TGGCCTTCGGCCACGACGATATCGGCGCCCATGGCGCCGGGCGCACGGATGGCCCCAAGCGAGACCACTTCCGTCACCACGACGATCAGCAGCGCGCCCGCCGCATGGCAGGCGGCGGCCAGCGGCGACAGGTCGCGCACATGGCCGAAGAAGCCGGGATTCTGCACCACCACGCAGGAGGTGTTCTTGTCGATCAACGCCGCCAGGTCTTCCTGGCCATTCGGTGCCGGCGGTGCGGAGACGACCTCGAATTCCGTGAAGCGCGCCTGGGTTTCCGTCACCGCGCGATAATGCGGATGCAGCGCGCCCGACAGCACGGCGCGGCTGCGCCGCGTCACGCGGTTCGCCATCATGACCGCTTCGGCACAGCCCGTGGCACCGTCATACATCGAGGCATTCGCCACTTCCATCCCGGTGATGAGCGCCACCTGGGTCTGGAACTCGAACAGCATCTGCAGGGTGCCCTGCGACACCTCCGGCTGGTAGGGCGTGTAGGAGGTGAGGAATTCGCTGCGCTGGATCAGATGATCGACCGCCGCCGGCACATAGTGGCGATAAGCGCCGGCGCCGAGAAAACTGGGCACCGATCCGGCCGGGATATTCTTGGCGGCAAGCGCGGAGAGGATGCGTTCCACCTCCAGCTCGCCCTTGTGCATCGGCAGGTCGGGGACTGGGCCCGGCAGCAGCTTGCCCTTCGGCACGTCCTTGAACAGGGCGTCGACGGAAGAGACGCCGATCGCGCGCAGCAACACTGCGCGGTCTTCGGCCGTATGGGGGAGATAGCGCATCAGCTGAGCGTGTCCACATAGGCCTTGTAGGCCCGAGCATCCATCAACTCGTCCACTTCATCAGGGTCAGACAGCTTCACCTTCACGAACCAGCCTTCGCCTTCCGCGTCCTCGTTGACGAGGCCGGGCTTGGCGGCAAGGTCTTCATTCACCTCCACCACCGTGCCGCCGATCGGGCTGTAGACTTCGCTCGCCGCCTTCACCGATTCGACGACCGCGAATTCGTTGCCGGGCTCCACTTCCGCATCCACTTCCGGCAGTTCGACAAAGACCACATCGCCGAGTTGTTCCTGGGCGTAGTTGGTGATGCCAATGGTGGCCACGTCGTCCTCGACGCGCACCCATTCGTGTTCCTTGGTGTATTTCACCGTGCTCATTGCTGTCTTCCCTGCTCAGATTTTTGCGTAGCGATGCGGCGTGAAGGGCAACGGCACCACCATGGCCGGGTGACCCTTGCCGCGAATTTCGAGATCGAGCGCGGTGCCGTTGACGGCCTGCGCAGAGGCGACATAACCCATCGCGACGGGCCCATCGACACTGGGACCGAAGCCGCCCGAGGTGATCTCGCCCACCGCCGAGCCGCCTGCGAGGATCTTTGTGTGCTCCCGTGCGGGGGCGCGGCCCGACGGCTTGATGCCGACGCGCTTGCGCGCCGGACCTTCCGCAAGCTGCTTCTGGATGACCGCGTCGCCAGGAAAACCGCCGGCCAGGCGACGGCGCTTCGAGATCGTCCAGGCAAGGCCCGCTTCGATCGGTGTCGTATCTGGCGTCAGGTCATTGCCATAGAGGCACAGACCCGCCTCAAGCCGCAACGAATCGCGCGCGCCGAGGCCGATGGGCGCCACTTCCGGAAAGGCAAGCAGCGCGCGGGCAAAGGCATCGGCATGCGTATTGGGGATCGAAAGCTCCACGCCATCCTCGCCGGTATAGCCCGAGCGGGTGACGAAGATGACATGGTGGTTCCAGGTAAAGTTGGCGCCGGTCATGAAGCCCATGCGCTCGACGCCCGGCAAAAGCCGACTGGCCACCGCCACGGCCTGCGGCCCCTGCAGCGCGAGCAGCGCACGATCTTCGAGATATTCGATACGGACGCCGCCGAGCGAGGCGCGCAGCAGCGCGAGGTCGTCCTCCTTGCGGCTGGCATTCACAACGAGGAACAAGTCCGATTCGCGCCGAAGGACCATAAGGTCGTCGAGCACGCCTCCATTCTCGTTGGTGAACATGGTGTAGCGCATGGCGCCGGGCCTCAGCGCCTGCAGGTCGCCGGGCACGAGCTTCTCCAGCGCCATGGCGGGTTCCGCCTCGTGCAGCACGACCTGACCCATGTGGGACACGTCGAACAGGCCGGCCGCAGCGCGGGTGTGGCGATGTTCGGCCATGATGCCGGCCTTGTATTGCACCGGCATTTCGTAGCCCGCAAAGGGCACGAATTTGGCGCCAAGTTCGGCGTGCAGGGAATAGAGGGGCGTGCGGCGGGTGTCAGACGGGGGGCTGGAACTCACTGATCCTCCAAAGGCGGCATCCGGCGATTCACGGGAATCGCCCGGCTGCCCCCTCTGTCTTGGGACCTGAAGAGATTGACCGGCGCTGACTGGGCCGGCTTGCCCCTTCGGTGGGGTGCCGCCAAACGGCAGTCACCCGCTTTCCAGAGTCGCATCACCCTGCGGTCCGTGGGCCTGAGAGTTTCCGGGGCGGTTGCTCCTTCGGCGCCGGCCCCGAAAAAAGGACCGGTCTCTCCCACAGGGATCGTCTGACGCGCTCGAATATAGAGGCCACATTGGGCAACACAAGGGCAGCCCTGCGGTTATCCACACGATTCGGAGCCCTGGGCCAATTGACCCATTGCACGGCCTGGGCGCACCCTTGTCGTCCTCACCGTTGCTTGCGAGGCGCCATGAAACCCTTGGCCGAGCAGATGGCAATGTATGCCGCCTATCACCGCAACCCGCGCAACCGGGCCACGCATTTCATCGGCGTGCCCGCCATCGCCTTCGCCATCCTGATCCCCATGGCGTGGGCGTCGGTCTGGCTGGGCGATGCGCGGATCTCGCTTGCCATGGTCTTTACCGTGGGGGTGCTGATCTACTACCTGGCGCTTGACCGGCCGCTCGCTTTGGCCAGCGCAATCCTGTTCATTCCCATGCTGATTGCCGCCGAATGGGTGGCCGCGCAGGGGAAGGCGACCGGGCTATGGACCTTCGCCGCCTTCTTCGTGGGCGGCTGGGTCTTCCAGTTGCTTGGCCATGTATGGGAAGGGCGAAAGCCTGCGCTGGCCGACAACCTGATGCAGATCTTCGTCGCGCCGCTGTTCCTGATGGTCGAAGCGGCGCAGCTGCTGGGCTTGCGCCGGGATCTGCAGACTGCGGTGGCAGCGCGGCTGCCAGCTTACCTGCCGTGACAGAGCTAGCGGAGAAGCCGGCCTGAATCGCGCTCGCGGTTGTACTGGAGCTGGTCTTGCTGCAATTCGAAGCCGACCAGCACCTCATAGTCGAAGCCACGCAGGCCCTGACGGATCGGGATGACCTGCTCGATCTCTTCCACCGAGCCGGAACGGCGCTGCCCTTGGGCAAAATTGAGCTGGGCCTGGAAGCGCTCCCGGCCGACGATGTTCTGCTCCTTGTCGACCACAGCCACGAAGTAGACCAGCGTGACGTCATTCGTCTGCAGGGCCGGCCCCCGGACCGCCAGCACGCGCACCGCTGTGGTCACCGTGACAGCAGACTGGTCGCGCTCATAGGTACAGCCAAGCGCGCCCTGCTCCAGTTCGGCCTCGTAGGCCACATCGGTGAGGTCACGCCCGCCACCCTGACGGAACTGCGTGGCCAGCGAGGCATCCTTCAAAACCGACACGCGGGGACAGGGTAGCTGCGGCGTGTTCTGGAACATGCTGCAACCGGCCAGCACGCCTGCCGCGAGCAAGGGGACGAGCCAGCGCACGGCACCAGAGAAAGAAATCCGCATCGGGCTGGTTTGACCTTTCATCAAATCTTGGAGTGCGTGCCGTCGCACATCGGCTGCTTGGCTGTCTGCTTGCACCCGCAGAACCAGACCTTGCCATCCTTTTCCGCCGTGTATTTGAGCGGCGTGAAGGCACTCCCGCGATGACTGCCATCGCACAACGGCTGGGTCTTGCTCTGACCACAGCGGCACCACCAATAGTCCTTGCCGCCGACAACCTCGGTGGCATAGGGCGCCTTCTGGGCAATCACGGCTTCGTTTGACATGGAGGTCCGTCCTTGTCTGTTCGGTCGCGGGCACTCTATCGAAGGGGATGGGGTGAAACAAGCAAGCGACCCCTAGGTTTAGCGCCCTTTTCCAGCCCTCGGGCTCCCGTTCGGGCGCGAAAGTCTTTATAAGGGGCGCCCATGGAAAAGCCCCCCCTCACCATCCTGCTGGCCAGTCCGCGCGGCTACTGCGCGGGGGTGGAACGGGCGATCCTGATCGTCGAGAAGGCGCTGGAGAAATACGGGGCGCCGGTCTATGTGCGCCATGAAATCGTCCACAATCGCTTTGTGGTACAGGAACTGGAGGCGCGCGGCGCCGTCTTCGTCGATGAGCTCGACCAGGTCCCGACTGACATGCCGGTCATCTTCAGCGCCCACGGCGTGCCCAAGGCCGTGCCCGCCGAGGCCGAGCGGCGGCAGATGTTCTACCTCGACGCCACCTGCCCGCTCGTCAGCAAGGTGCACCGCGAGGCGGAGCAGCATGCCGAGGCCGGCCGCCACATCATCCTGATCGGCCATGAGGGCCATCCCGAAGTGATCGGCACCGTCGGCCAATTGCCCGACGGGTCGATGACGCTCGTGCAGACCGTGGCCGACGCCGAGGCTTTCAGCCCACCGCCGGGCGCCGCTGGCAAGGACCTGGCCTACATCACCCAGACCACGCTGTCGGTCGATGAAACGGCCGAGATCGTCGCCACGTTGCAGCGGCGCTTTCCCACCCTGGCGAGCCCGCGCAAGGAAGACATCTGCTACGCTACCACCAACCGCCAGCATGCCGTGCGCGCCATCGCGCCGCGCTGCAACCATGTGCTGGTGATTGGCGCGCCCAACTCGTCCAATTCGCTGCGGCTGGTGGAGCAGGCCCGCCGTGCCGGTTGCCCCGCCGCAACGCTGGTCCAGCGCGCCACCGACATCCCCTGGGATGAACTTTCCGACGCCCGGACCATCGGCATCAGCGCCGGTGCGTCGGCACCCGAAAAGCTGGTCACCGAGGTGATCGACGCGCTGCGGGAACGTTTCGCCGTGACCGTGGAAAGCCAGTCGGTGGCCAACGAGAATATCACATTCAAGCTGCCCCGCGCGCTCGAGGCCTGAGCGCACCATGGCGGTCTACACCGATGTTTCCGACGACGAGCTGGACGACTTTGTTGCCGAATATGCGATCGGCGAAGTTGTTTCCTGCAAGGGCATCGCCGAGGGCGTGGAGAATTCCAACTTCCTGCTCGCCACGACAAAGGCCAACTATATCCTGACCATCTACGAGAAGCGGGTGCGGCCGGATGACCTGCCCTTCTTCATCGCGCTGCTGGAACACCTCGCTCAGCGCGGCATCGCCTGCCCTACACCGGTTCACGGCCGGGATGGCCGGGCGTTGCGCAAGCTGGGCGGGAAGCCCGCCGCCATCGTCAGCTTTCTGGACGGCGTCTGGGTGCGCCGGCCGCGCGCCGAGCATTGCACCCAGGTCGGCGAGGCGCTGGCCCGCTTGCACACCGCCGGTCAGGATTTCCGCATGCGGCGGCCGAACGACCTGTCGGTCACCGGCTGGTTGAAGCTGTTCGAGGCCAGCGAGCGCCTGGCCGATGGTGTCGAGCCGGGCCTGCGCGCCGGCATCGCGGCGGAACTTGCGGTGCTGGCCCGCGACTGGCCGCGCGACCTGCCGCGGGGGGTGATCCATGCCGACCTTTTCCCCGACAATGTGTTCTTTCGCGGCGAGGCGCTGTCCGGGCTGATCGACTTCTATTTCGCCTGCACCGACTTCTTTGCCTATGACCTGGCCGTCACCATGAATGCCTGGTGTTTCGAGCCGGATGGCGCCTTCAACGTGACCAAGGCCCGCGGCTTCCTGGCGGCCTATCAGAATGTTCGCAAGCTGAGCGACGCCGAGATTGCCGCCCTGCCCTTGCTGGCCCGTGGCGCAGCCATGCGCTTCCTATTGACGCGCCTGTATGACTGGCTCAACCGCGTCGAGGGCGCGCTGGTGCGCCCCAAGGATCCGCTCGAATACTGGCGCAAGCTGCGGTTCCACCAGCGCGTCACCGGACCACAGGAATACGGCCTGTCGTGAATCGCCCGCCCGTTGACGCCTATACCGATGGCGCCTGTTCCGGCAATCCCGGACCGGGCGGTTGGGGTGCCTATCTGATCCAGGCGGGGCAGACGCGCGAGTTGTCGGGCGGCGAGCCGGCGACGACCAACAACCGCATGGAGATGATGGCGGCCATTTCGGCGCTGGAATTCATCCGCGAAGGCGCCGTCGTCCGGCTGCACACGGACAGCACCTATCTGAAGGACGGGATCACCAAGTGGATCCATGGCTGGAAGAAAAATGGCTGGAAGACGAGCGACAGGAAGCCCGTGAAGAATGTCGACCTGTGGCAGCGGCTGGAAGCAGCGCTGGAGAAGCACCAGGTCGAATGGTTCTGGGTCAAGGGCCATGCCGGCCATGTGCAGAACGAGATTGCCGACGGGCTGGCCCGCGCCGGCATGCAGCCCTTCAAGACAAAATAAAACGGGGACCCGAAGGTCCCCGTTTCAACCGTGCGATCGAACGCGGACTACATCCGCTCGAGCAGGACTTCCGCCTTGCTCTTCTCGAAGCCTTTTTCGTCCAGGTTGAACTGCTTCACAACGCCGTTGTCGACCAGCATGGCATAGCGCATGGAGCGCGTGCCGAGGCCGAAGCCCTTGGCGTCCAGTTCAACGCCGAGCGCCTTGGCGAAGTCGCCATTGCCGTCGGCCAGCATCATGATGTCGTCGCCGACCTTGCGTTCCTTGCCCCATGCATCCATGACGAACGCATCATTGACCGACACGCAGGCAATGGTGTCGACGCCCTTCTTCTTCAGCGCATCCTTGTTGGTCAGGAAGCCCGGCAGATGCTGGGCCGAGCAGGTCGGTGTGAAGGCACCAGGGACGGCGAACAGGGCGACCTTCTTGCCGCCGAAGATTTCCTGCGTGGTCATCTTCTTCATGCCGTCTTTGGTGATGGTGTTGAAGCTTGCTTCGGGAAGCTTGTCGCCTTCCTTGATCATCATGTCCTCCGGGGGAGTTGTGCTTGAAACGATTCCAGATGGGGGGCTGGGAAGCCCGCTCCATGTGTTGGCCATTTAAGCGCCCCCATCCCTGTTTTGGGAAGCAAATTCCGCCATTTTCTCTTGGTTTACCGTCATCTGCCGGTCACGAAAAAGCCGCATCCGCTCGACCATATGTGATAACGCGGCGGGCCTCGCCAGAGAGGTCGCCGTGGCTAATATGGAAGCGTTGGCCCCTATGGCCGCGAGGAGGAACCGGTGCAGTCACCCCGCTTGCCATCGACCACGGACGGCACGTTGAAAGGGCAGTTGCTGATCGCCATGCCCGGCATGAGCGATCCCCGCTTTGACCGTACGGTCATTTACCTGTGCGCACATTCCCCGGATGGCGCCATGGGACTGATCGTCAATCGCCTGGTCGATCACATCAACTTCCCCGACCTGCTCGAGACGCTGAACATCGAATCACGCAGCACCACCCACCAGATCCGCGTCCACTTTGGTGGTCCGGTAGAAACCAGCCGCGGCTTTGTGCTGCACACGGCCGACTATTCCCTGGGCGCCACCGTGCAGGTCGACGAACGCATGGGGCTGACTGCCTCGGTCGATGTGCTGCAGGCAATCGCGGAAGGAGGCGGCCCGCGTCGCTCCTTGCTGGCACTGGGCTATGCCGGCTGGGGACCGGGCCAGCTCGACCATGAAATCCAGCAAAATGTCTGGCTACATGCACCGCCGGATGACGACATCATCTTTGGCGCCGACCTCGACCGCAAATGGCAGCGCGCCGTGGGCAAGTTGGGCATCGACCTGTCGCTGCTGTCCGGCACGGCAGGGCACGCCTGACTAGCGGTGCCTAGACCATCCGCACCAGTTTCGCGCGCGACGCGCCCTGCGGCCGGGCATCAGAGCCCAGCATCGCGAACAGCAGGTGGTCGCGCCACACGCCGTTGATACAAAGATATTCGCGCGCCACGCCTTCCTGGATGAAGCCGCATTTGCGCAGCAGCGATGCGCTGGGCACGTTGGTCGGCACGCAAGCCGCCTCAAGCCGATGCAGGCGCAGGTTGTCGAAAACAAAATGGATCGTCGCCGTCACCGCATCCTGCATGTAGCCGTGCCGGGCATGGCGGCGGCCCGTCCAGTAGCCGACCGAGCAGGACTGCGTCACGCCGCGGCGAATGTTGCTGAGCGTGAGCCCGCCCACAAGCTGTCCGTCGTCGCGGCGGAAGATGAAGAAGGCGATGCCCTGATCGTCGCGCACCTCGCGCGCATAGCGGCGCAGGCGGCGGCGATAGGCGGCGCGGGTCAGAGCGTCAGGCGACCAGGTCGGCTCCCACGGCTCCAGGAAATCACGCGATTCCTCGCGCAGCCGCGCCCAGGCGGCGTAGTCGCCCAGTTGCGGCATGCGCAGTATCACCCGTTCTCCGCGCAACTCGGGCACCGAGACACTGGGCGAGATACTACGCAGGAGGGCGTTCATACGGACGGAGCCACAACCGCTGAAAGGGTTTCAGCGGAATCTTGCCGCAAACGACCCATAGTCTTCAAGCTGCCCGACGGGGCCGAGCGCCGTCAGCGTCGGGGTGCCGGCCAGAAGACGGACGGCAAAGCGGTTGAGCGACGCGGCGTCAACCGCCTCGACTTTCTCGATGATCTCGGCCGAGGACAGGGGGCGACCGAAAACCAGCATCTGTCGGGCAAACTGCTCGCAGCGCGAGGACGGGCTTTCGAGCGACATCAGCAGGCCGGCCTTGAGCTGGGCCCGGGCACGGGCCACTTCCTCTTCCGGAATGGGATCGGCAAGCTTCACTAGCTCGCCCGCCATGGCCGGGATCAGCTCTCGCACCTCGGATTCGCCGGTGCCGGCATAGATGCCGAAAATGCCGCCATCGGTCAGCGACGAGGCGAAGGAATAGACTGAATAGCAAAGGCCGCGCTTCTCGCGCACCTCCTGGAACAGGCGCGAGGACATGCCGCCGCCCAGCACGGTCGAAAAGACCTGGGAGACATAATAGTCGGGGTCGTCATAGGGGATGCCGGGGAAGCCGGCGACGACATGGACCTGCTCCAGATCCTTGTCCTCACGCAGGTCGCCGCCACGATAGCGCGCCTCTTCCGCCCCGTGATTGGTGCCGCCGGGCAGCAAGCCGAAGCGCTGTTCGGCTTCCGCCACCAGCGCCGCGTGGTCGATGCGGCCCGCCGCCGCCAGCACCATGTTGGGTGCGTGGTAGTGCGTGCCCATGTAGCCGACCAGCTCAGGCCGGCCGAAGGAACGCACCAGCGCTTCCGTTCCCAGGATGGGGCGGCCGACCGGCTGGTCGGGATAGGCCGTCTCCTGGAACAGGTCGAAGACGATGTCGTCGGGCGTGTCTTCCGCCTGGCCGATCTCCTGCACGATGACGGCGCGTTCACGCTCCAGCTCGTCCGCTTCAAAGGTCGAGTGCTGCAGGATGTCGGACACGATATCGAGCGCCAGCGGGACGTCGTCCTTCAGAACGCGGGCGTAATAGGCCGTCTGCTCGCGCGAGGTATAGGCGTTGAGGTGACCGCCGACCGATTCGATTTCCTCGGCGATGGCACGGGCGCTGCGGCGCTCGGTGCCCTTGAAGGCCATGTGCTCCAGCATGTGCGAGATGCCGTTGAGCGCGGCGGGTTCATTGCGCGCACCCGTGTCGACCCAGATGCCGACGGCGGTCGATTCCAGATGCGGCGAGTTCTCGCTGATGACGCGCAAGCCGTTCTTGAGTGTGGTGACCTCAGGCATGGATGCTCTCTTTCAAAACTTCGGGCACGTATCCCCGGTCGCGAAAACGCGCCCGGGCCATGCCCGTTCAGGCGGTGCGTGCACGGCCGGCGATATAGGCCTGGACGGCAGCAAGGTCGTTGCCAAGGACGTCGTAGCGTTCCGGCCGCGTCAGCAGGCCGGCCATGTGCGGCGGCAGCGGCGGGCGCTCGCCGGTCGCACGTTCGACGGCGTCGGGAAATTTCGCCGGATGGGCGGTGGCAAGGTGCACCCAAGGCTCCTCCGACGCGCCGCGCACGTGGCGGCCGGCGGCAAGACCTACGGCGGAATGGGGGTCAACCAGCACGCCCGTCTCGCGCCATTCGCGCGCCATGGTGGCGAGGGTTTCCTCTTCACTGACGCGCGCGGCCGAGAACAGGGCGCGCATCGCCTTCAGCTGGTCGGGCGGCACGCGGAAGGCGCCGGACTGCTTGAGCGACCCCATCCAGCCGGCAATACCGGCGCCATCACGACCGCACAGATCGAACAGCAACCGCTCGAAATTGCTCGACACCTGAATGTCCATGCTGGGACTCAAGGTGGGGACGACCGAGCCCATTTCATAGGCGCCCGTTTCCAGGAAGCGTGCCAGGATGTCGTTGGTGTTGGTCGCGATGCACAAGTTGGCGATGGGCAACCCCATCTGCTTCGCCGCATAGCCCGCGAAGATGTCGCCAAAATTGCCGGTCGGAACGGCGAAGGACACGGCACGGTCCGGCGCGCCAAGCGCCAGCGCAGCATGCACGTAATAGACGATCTGCGCCATCACGCGCGCCCAGTTGATCGAATTCACCGCCGACAGGTGATGCCGGTCGCGGAAGGCCGCGTCGTCGAACATCGCCTTCACCATCGCCTGGCAATCGTCGAAGGTGCCCTGCACGGCGATGGCATGAACATTCGCCTCGCCCACCGTCGTCATCTGGCGGCGCTGGATTTCCGACACCCGGCCATGCGGGAACAGGATGAAGATGTCGGCGGCGTCACGCCCCCGGCAAGCCTCGATGGCAGCCGAGCCCGTGTCGCCCGAGGTGGCGCCGACGATGGTGACGCGCGCCTTGCGCTTTGCCAGCACATGGTCGAACAACCGGCCGAGCAGTTGCAGCGCGCAATCCTTGAAGGCGAGCGTGGGGCCGTGGAACAGCTCCAGCACCCATTCCTCCGTGCCGCTCTGGCGCAGCGGCGTCACCGCCCGGTGCGAAAATCCGGCATAGGCATCGTGGACAAGCCGGGAGAATTCCGCGCGCGGAATCGCGCCGCCAATGAAGGGCGCCATGACCGCCACAGCGAGGTCGGCATAAGACAGGCCCTTCAGCTTGCGCCAGTCATCCGCCGAAAACTGCGGCCAGCTTTCGGGCACATAGAGGCCGCCGTCGCGCGCCAGGCCGGCGAGCAGCACGTCTTCGAAGCCAAGAACGGGCGCGGCGCCCCGCGTACTGACGTAGCGCAAGAAACAACACTCCAGACATCCGTTTGAGTGGCGCGCAGCCTATCTGCGGCCCCTGTCGAAGTCCATGCCAGGGGCGGCCGGTCGAATAGCGCGGAAAACGCTTGTGACAGAGCTGTGGATAAGGTGAGAAAGGCTTTGTTTTCAATGTTTCCCACCGGGATGAAACAGGGGATTGACGGTCGTGCCGGGCACGGAAAAAGCCCTGTAAGCCCTTGGGCTTCCGGCATAAAGTCCGCGCTTGTCAGGCCGCGCCCAAGCCTGTGCGGTCAATGCCCCAGTCCGGAGACGAGATGGCCGAGCCGGCCCGCGACCCCCTGCCCCCCGATCAGTTTTCAACCGGCATCCTGCCGTCGCAGAGCCTGCGCGAACTGGTGCGCGATGGCGTCATCCTGTCGGCTGGCGACCCGATCATCGAGGCGCAGTACCAGCCGGCGAGCCTTGACCTGCGGCTGGGCGCCCGCGCCTGGCGTGTGCGGGCAAGTTTCCTGCCCGGGGCCGCCATGACGGTGATGGAGAAGATCGCTGCATTCGGCATGCACGAGGTCGACCTGACAGACGGCGCGGTGCTGGAGCGCGGCTGCGTCTACATCGTCGCGCTGCAGGAAGCGCTCGCCCTGCCCAAGCGCATGGGTGGCGGCGTCAATCCGAAGAGCTCAACCGGCCGGCTGGATGTCTTCACCCGCCTGATCGCCGACCATGGCACGGAATTCGACCGCGTCGAGGAGGGCTACAAGGGCCCGCTCTATGCCGAGATCAGCCCGCGCAGCTTCAGCGTGGTGGTGCGCAAAGGGTCGCGCCTCTCACAACTGCGGTTGCGCCGCGGCTCGCCCCGCCAGAGCGACACTGCCGTGCGCCGCCTGCACGAGGAGGTCGGCCTGATCGCCGGGGCGGAGGCCGACACTGACGTGACGAAACGTATCCGCAACGGCGTGCCGGTCAGCATCGACCTGCGCGGCGACACCAACGGGTTGATCGGCTACAAGGCCAAGGCGCATACCGGGCTGATCGACGTCGACCGCATCGGCGCCTACGCCATTGACGACTACTGGGAACCGGTACGCGCCACGCGCGACGCGACGCTGATCCTCGACCCCAATGCCTTCTACATACTGGTGTCCAAGGAGGCCGTGACCGTGCCGCCCGACCACGCCGCGGAAATGGAAGCCTTCAACCCGTTGCATGGCGAGTTCCGCGTGCATTACGCGGGCTTCTTCGACCCTGGCTTCGGCCATGCCGGTTCCGGCGGCCAGGGCAGCCGCGCCGTGCTGGAGGTGCGCTCCTATGAAGTGCCCTTCGTGCTCGACGACGGCCAGGTTGTCTGCCGCCTTGTCTATGAGCGGCTGACCGGCCTGCCCGACATCGTCTATGGCAGCGGCATCGGCTCCAACTACCAGAAGCAGGGGCTGAAGCTGTCGAAACACTTCAAGCCCGCCTGAGGCCACCAGCATGCCGGACACGCCCGCCGAGACCAATGCCGTCCATCCCGAGCTGCTGCGGTTGCGCAACAGCATCGACAATATCGATGCCGCGCTGATTCACCTGCTCGCCGAGCGGTTCAATTGCACCCAGCAGGTGGGCCACCTGAAGGCGCGCGAGCAACTGCCGCCGGCGGACCCCGCCCGCGAAGCGCGCCAGATCGTCCGCCTGCGGCAACTGGCGGAGAATGCCCGGCTCGATCCGGACTTCGCCGAGAAGTTCCTTGCCTTCATCGTCAAGGAAGTGATCCGCCACCACGAGACGATCGCGCAGGAAACGCAGGCTGGCCGCTAGCCCAGTCTTCTGAACAGTCCCGGGTAGTCCAGCACCAGGCCGTCGTCATCGACGTCGAGATCGCGGGTGAAATCGCTGTTGCGCGATGCATAGCGATAGCGGTTCGGGCCACGGCGCGTGTAGCGCTGCGGATCGGCACTGATGGTCAGGTCCGGCACGCTGACATAGGCGGTGACGATGTCGGCGCCTTCGCCGATGCCAAGCCCGAGACGGCGGATCGCCAGCGTGTTGGTGAAGGGCGTGGCGGTGATGTCGGTGTCGAAAGCCCCATTCAGCATGGGCAGCGGCTTGCCATCCCCATCTGTCCAGTGGCCGGCCCCGTCGCTTTCCAGCACCAGGCTGCGGTCGCCGTCGAGCAGGGATAGTTCCACCCGCCGCGTGTGCCACCGCCCATCCCCGGCGACGACGTAGCGCAGGCCAAAGCGCACGCCCTCCTCCACGCGCATCACCACGGACTCGGCCCGGAAACCTTGCGCGTCCAGTGTGAGCGTCAGGTCTTCCATGCCATCGGCGTCAACCGGCTGCCAGCCAAGCGTGAGGATGCGGGTCATCGGGGAGTCCAGAAGGGGGTGTAGGCGTCGACGAAGCGATCGTAGAAGAGCCGCGCGCCCGGCGTCAGCCGTTCCAACACTGCCGC
Organism: Alphaproteobacteria bacterium; assembly: GCA_964201105.1. Classification (GTDB taxonomy): domain Bacteria; phylum Pseudomonadota; class Alphaproteobacteria; order SHVP01; family SHVP01; genus CANJEJ01. Next base: position 13,681 of record CAXNFA010000006.1, read on the forward strand.
TTCAAGAAAGCTGCCGGGCGTCGGCACGCCCCAGTCGTTCGGCGTGGCGATGCTGTAGATGATGTCGAGCGTGCGGCGCGGCCGGCGTGCGCTGTAGCGGCCGCGATGGATCGACCAGGCGTGAAACAGAAGCGCGTCGCCCGCTTTCAGGGGCAGGGCCTGGCCGCCCGGCATCGGGCCGGACCGCGTGGCGACATCAGAGGCGCGCCGCACGGCATACTCATCCGGTGTGTCCCAGCGTGCCTGGCTGCCGGGGACAATCTCGAACCAGGGATCATCGACCAGCGCGACGCGGAAATGCACGCCGGCCGAGGCGCGGATGCGCGCCCACTCGATGTCGTCGGTGTGCGCCATGAATTGGGTGTCACGGTGCCAGTCGCCGTCCCAGCTCCGCGTGTGCGGTTCCATGAAATACTGTGTGTTGTGGAACA
>CAXNFA010000007.1:0-14075 GCA_964201105.1 Alphaproteobacteria bacterium
TTGACGCCTCCCAGCCGGGCCCTTACCTAAAGGTCACAAGCAGATCGTCGCGAAAAACCGAGCCTTTGCCATGGCCGTCCGGCCCATCATCACCGCGCCCAGCCCCCTCCTGAAACAGGTGTCGAAGCCTGTCGAGACGGTGGATGGCGCCACGCGCGCGTTGGTCGACGACATGCTGGAAACGATGTATGCCGCGCCGGGTATTGGCCTTGCCGCCATCCAGATCGGCATCCCCAAGCGCATCATCACCATGGATGTGTCGAAGGAGCCGGATCCGCCGGCGCCGCTCGTTCTCATCAATCCTGAAATCGTGTGGGAAAGCGACGACGGCCAAACTTATGAAGAGGGCTGCCTGTCCTTTCCCGACCAGTATGCCGAGGTGGACCGTGCCGCCGGCATCGAGATCAAGTATCTCGATCGCAACGGCAAGCCGCAGCGTCTGAAGGCCAGCGGGCTGCTCGCCGTCTGCATCCAGCACGAGATGGACCATCTCGAGGGCGTGCTCTTTGTCGATCACCTGTCGACGCTCAAGCGCAGCATGATCCTGCGCCGCATGGGCAAAGCGAAGCGGCTCAACACCGCCGCGGAATAGGCCGCCCTTGCGGCTGATCTTCATGGGAACGCCGGATTTCGCCGTTCCCGCCCTGACCGCCCTGATCGCGGCCGGCCATGACATCGCCGCCGTCTACAGCCAGCCGCCTCGCCCCGCCGGGCGCGGCCAGAAGGAACGCCTGTCGCCGGTTCACGCGCTGGCGGCGGAACGCGGGCTCACGGTGGAAACGCCGAAATCGCTGCGCAACGCCGAAGCCCAGGCGCGCTTCGCCAGTTTCAACGCCGACATCGCGGTGGTCGCGGCCTATGGCCTGATCCTGCCGAAGCCGGTGCTCGACGCACCAAAATTTGGCTGCCTCAATATCCATGGCTCGTTGCTGCCGCGCTGGCGCGGTGCGGCGCCGATCCAGCGCGCGATCATGGCGGGCGACCGCGAGACCGGCATCTGCATCATGCAGATGGACGAAGGGCTCGACACCGGCGGCGTGCTGTCGCGCGAGAGCGTGCCCATCGGGCCGCAGACCACGGCGGGCGATCTGCACGATGTCCTTGCCGCGCTGGGCGCGCGCATGATCGTGGAAGCGGTGGTGGGCCGTGCCGAAGGCGCGATGGCGGCCGTGCTGCAGCCCGACACGGGCGTCACCTATGCCACGAAGATCGACAAGGCGGAAACGCGCATCGACTGGTCGCGCCCGGCCATCGAACTCGACCGCCATATCCGGGCGCTGTCGCCCGTGCCGGGCGCCTGGACGCAACTGGGCGCAGAGCGGATCAAGATCCTGGCGGTCGAGATCGTGACCGATCGCAGCGGCCCGCCGGGGCAAACGCTGGATGATGCGCTGATGGTCGGCTGCGGCACCTGGAGCCTGCGCGCAACGCTGGTCCAGCGCGAAGGCAAGCGGCCGATGCCGACCGACGAAGCCATCCGGGGCAAGACGATCCCGCGCGGCAGCCAGTTCGCCTGAGATGCCCCGCTATCGTTTCACCGTGGAATATGACGGCACCGCCTTTGTCGGCTGGCAGCGTCAGACCAACGGCGCGTCGGTGCAGGCGGCGCTGGAAGACGCCATCTTTGCCTTCTGCGGCGAGCGGGTGACGATCATCGGTGCGGGGCGCACCGATTCAGGCGTCCATGCGCTGGGCCAGGTGTGCCATGTCGACCTGGCGAAGGATCACCCCCCGCGCACCGTGGCGAATGCCGTCAACTTTCATTTGAAGCCGGCGCCGGTCGCGGTGACGGATGTCTCGGTGGCGGCGGATGACTTCCATGCCCGCTTCTCGGCCACCTCGCGCCACTATCTCTACCGCATCCTCAACCGGGCGGCGGCGCCCACGGTGGACCGCGACAGGGTGTGGGCGGTGGTGCCGCGTCTCGACGCCGACGTCATGCATCGCGCGGCACAGTCCTTCATCGGCCGGCACGACTTCACCACCTTTCGCGATGCGCAGTGCCAGGCGCTGTCGCCGGTCAAGACGCTGGACGCGTTCGAGGTGCTGCGCCTCGGCGACGAAATCCGCTGCAGCGTCAGCGCGCGCTCCTTCCTGCACTACCAGGTGCGCAGCATGGTCGGCACGCTGAAGCTGATCGGCGAAGGCAAATGGCCGGAAACGGCGGTGGCCGATGCGCTTGCCGCCCGCGACCGCAGCCGCTGCGGCCCGACCGCACCGGCGGCCGGACTGTATCTGGTGCGGGTGGGATATGACGCCCGGCCCGCTGCGGCGGCCGAGGACTAAACCAGCGCCAGGTAGAGCTGGTCGAACAGCCCGGTCAGCAGCAGGCCGACCACCACGTCGAGCGCCACCAGCGCCAGCGCCGTCCCCAACGTGGTTTCCAGCGCCACCCGGGCAACGAAATAACGGTAGATGCAGCTCAGGGTCAGCGCCAGCGTGAACAGGAAGGCGGCGCCTTCGCCCTGCAGGCTGCCCGCCAGCGCCAGCATGTTGAGCGGCAGGAACAGCACCAGCTGCAGCACCGAGGTCCAGTTGACCGCGATGATGTAGGGGATATAGCGCGGCGTCAGGCGCAGGAAGCGCGCCACTGGAATCATCAGCAATGGAAAGGCGATCCAGGCCGCGGCGTAGTGGATGCTCTCGACAATCAGGAACAGCGTGCCGTCCGCCACCTGATCCAGCTGCGGGATCAGCGCGAGGGCATAGATCGGCAGCGCGACGACGGCGGCGAAGAAGGACCGCCAGAAACCGTCCACGCTGATGTTGAACTGCGCCAGACCCTTGGCGTCGAAACAGGCCAGCCGCCAGGCCGCCTGCAGGGACTGCAGCGTTTCCGCGCGCACGTCAGGCGCGGAAATAGCGGTCGAGGATGGTCTCGTAGATATCGGTCAGTGCGGCGATGTCGGCCACTGCCATGCGTTCGTCGACCTTATGCATGGTCTGGCCGACGCCGCCGAATTCGGCGACCGGCGCGTAGTCCTTGATGAAGCGCGCGTCCGACGTGCCGCCAGTGGTGCTGAGCTCCGGCTCGATGCCCAGCCGTTCCTTCACCGCGCTGGCGATCAGGGAGCTGAGGAGACCGGGCGGTGTCAGGAAGGCCTCGCCCGTGATCTCGAACTTCAGTTCATGGGTGCCGCCAACCTCGGCGCAGACCTGCTCCGCCCAGGCGACCAGCGACCTGGTCGTGTGCTGGTCGTTGAAGCGGATGTTGAAGGTGGCGCTCACCGCGGCCGGAATCACGTTGGTCGCCGTGTTGCCGGTATCGATCGTTGTTACTTCCAGGTTCGATGGCTGGAAATGCGGCGTGCCTTCGTCGAGCTTGCGGCCGGTCAGGCCGTTCAGCATGCGCAGCAGGCGCGGGATCGGGTTGTCGGCGAGGTGGGGGTAGGCGACATGGCCTTGCGCCCCGATGACCTTGAGGCGGCCGGTGACGGACCCGCGCCGGCCGATCTTGATCATCTCGCCCAGCTTCGTCGGGTTGGTCGGCTCGCCGACCAGGCAGGCGTCGATCGTCTCGCCCTGCCGGGCCAGCCATTCCAGCATCTTGCGCGTGCCGTTGATCGACGGGCCTTCTTCGTCGCCGGTGATGAGCAGGCTGATGGAGCCCGGCACCTCCCCGCGTTTCGCCAGGATGCGCGCCACGGCACTGGTAAAGCAGGCAATGGCGCCCTTCATGTCCGATGCGCCACGACCATAAAGCTGGCCGTTCTCGATCACCGCGCCGAAGGGATCGACGCTCCAGCCGTCGCGGTTGCCCACTGGCACCACATCGGTGTGGCCCGCGAAACAAAAATGCGGCGCGGCGGTGCCGAGACGGGCGTAGAGATTGTCAACATCGGGCGTGCCCGGCTCGCTGAAGGGCAGGCGGGTGCAGCGAAAGCCGAGGCTTTCCAGCGCCGCCTGCAGCCGGTCCAGCGTGCCGCCGTCCTTCGGCGTCACGCTGTCGCAGCGGATCAGATCCCGCGCCAGCTCCAGCGCATCAATGGCGGGGACGGCGGCCATGGTCAGTCGCGCAGGAGTTCGTTGATCGCGGTCTTGGCGCGCGTGCCCGCATCGACCTTCTTGACGATCACGGCGCAATAGAGCGACGGGCCCGGCTGGCCATTGGCCAGCGGCTTGCCGGGCAGGCTGCCAGACACGACCACCGAATAGGCCGGCACGCGGCCGTAATGCACCTCGCCCGTGGCCCGGTCGACGATCTTGGTCGAGGCGCCAAGATAGACGCCCATTGACAGCACCGAGCCTTCTTCGACGACGACACCCTCGGCCACTTCAGCGCGCGCGCCGATGAAACAGTTGTCCTCGATAATGACCGGGTTCGCCTGCAACGGCTCCAGCACGCCGCCAATGCCGGCGCCACCCGAGATGTGGCAGTTGGCGCCGATCTGAGCACAGCTGCCAACGGTCGCCCAGGTGTCCACCATCGTGCCCTTGCCGACATGGGCGCCGACATTGACGAAACTTGGCATCAGCACGACGCCGGGCGCGATATAGGCGGAGCGGCGCACGAAGCTGCCGGGCACGGCGCGGAAGCCCGCCTCGGTGAAGTGGTTCGCTCCCCAGCCATCCCACTTCTGCGGGACCTTGTCCCACCATGTGGTGTTGGAACCCGGCGAGCCGGGAATGGGTGCCATGTCGTTCAGGCGGAAGGACAGCAGCACGGCCTTCTTCAGCCACTGGTGCACAACCCACTGGCCTTTGATCTTTTCCGCCACCCGCATCTTGCCGGTGTCGAGCGCGTCAAGCGCCGCGTTCACGGCATCGCGGATGGGGCCCTTGGTCGATCCGTTGACCGCATCGCGGCCGGTCCAGGCGTCTTCAATGGCTTTTTCCAGGGCAGCGTCGGTCATGGCTCTTTCGCGATATCCAGATTGATCAGGCGGCGCCGAAGATAGCGGCGCAAGCCCCCGAGTCAATCGACGGCAGGGTCGCCGCAGGTCAGGCCGGCCAGCCATTGGTCCAGGTCGTCGATGACGTGGTGGACGAAGGCATCGCCGGGCTGGGGCCGCTGCCAGTCGGGCCCGTCATGGCGCAGCCAGACGGTGGTCATGCCCAGGGCCGCCGCGGGTTCGAGGTTTCGGGCCAGGTCTTCGACAAAAACGGCAGCCCGCGGATCGACGCCATGGCGAGCCACCATGGCTGCGAAGGGGACGGGGTCGGGTTTTGGCCGGAAATCGCCGTCCACGATGTCGAAAATGCCTTTGAAATGACGGGCCACGCCCAGCTGGGCCAGCACCTTGCGGGCATGGTCGGTGGAACCGTTGGTGTAGACCAGCTTGTCGCCGGGCAGGGCTGCCAGCAGGCCATCCAGGCCAGGGTTGGGGTCAAGCAGGCCGTAGTCGATGTCATGGGCATGGGCGAGGAAGTGATGCGGATCGACCCCGTGTTCGACCATCAGGCCCCGCATGGTGGTGCCATGCGCGCGAAACAGCGATTTTTGCACCCGGTAGGCCTCTTCCGGCCCGAGGCCCAGGTGGCGGGCGACATATTCGCCGATGCGCTTTTCCACCTGGGGGAACAGGCGGTCCGACCGCTTGGGATACAGCGTGTTGTCGAGATCAAAAATCCAGGTCCGGATATGGGCGAAGGGCGCGGAAAGGGGCATAGTGGCCTTTGGGGAATGTCGGGGGCGTCGAAAGTCTTCCTCCGGCCGTTTCATCTTAGGGGCCTCCGCCTGCGGGCGCAGCGGTTGCACGCCACATTCCAATGAGCACGACGCAAATTCCGGACCTGCTTGAGCTGTCGCCGCGACAGATCATTGCCGGATTCCCGGCGCCGGCCCTGCTTGTGGACAAGACGGGCGCGGTGCTGGCGGCCAATGCCCCGGCGGAGGGGCTGGTGCGTGCGATCCAGAAGGGGCGGGTGCCGCAGGTCCGCGAATTGACGCTGCGCCTCGTCGAAACCCTGCAGCCGCAGCTGGGCCGGGCGGAGCTGACGGGAGACGACATGGAAACCGCCCTCGATATCACGGTGCTGCCGATCCTGACGGGTCGCGACCGGCTGCGCTACGGGCTGGTGCTGACTCGTGAATCGACTCTGGAGCGCAATTTTATTGCGGCGCTCGTGTCCTCGCGCCAGCTGTTCAAGGATCTGGTTGGCTGTTCATCCGACTTTGCATGGGAAACACGGCCCGACGGTGCCTTCGCCTTCGTGTCGCGCCGCGGCGCGCTCGGCTACACCGCCCGCGAACTTTATGGCCGCGCGCCGGCCGATATGCTGCTTGCAGCCCTGAACCCGGCCGATCTTGAACTCCCCTTCCTCAGCCGCACCGCGCGCGAGGATGTCGAGGTGTGGCTGGAAGATGCCCATGCGCGGCCTGCCTGTCTGCTCGTTTCCTGCGTGCCGGTGTTCGACGCGCAGGGCAACTGGACCGGAACGCGTGGCGTCTGCCGCGACGTGACCGAGGAGCGCGAATTGTCCGCCGCCCTGGAGGCTGCGCGCAGCCGCGAACGCCTGCTCGGTCAGGTGGTGGATTCCATTCGTACCGAGATCGAGCCGCCAGCCATGCTGGGCGCGGCGGCGCGTGCCGTCGCCAGCACCCTGCGCGCCACGCATTGCTGGATCGTTCGCGCGCGCCAGGGACGATTCACCGGCGCGCAGCAGGCCGCCGGGCTGGATGGGCCGCCAGCGAATCGCCTGGTCGACGTGGTGAATGCGCAATTGCGCGGCGTCAAGGAAGAGCTGTTCGTCAAGATCAACGACCGCACCTTGCATATCATCGCCAACGTGTCGCGCTATCACGACACGATCAACGGGGCGATCTGCGTGGCGCGGCCCGAGGACGGCGAACACTGGACCGACGACGATCGCATTCTGCTCTCGGGGGTTGGCGACCACCTCGGCATTGCCATCGCCCAGATCGAGAATCGCGAACAGCTGGAAGAGCTGTCGCGTACTGACGAACTGACGCAATTGTTCAATCGCCGCGCCTTTTCCGACGAAGTCGGCATGCGCCTGCGGGCGCTTCGCCGCACCGAACGCAAGGCGGCGCTGTTCTATGTCGATCTCGACAATTTCAAGCGTGTGAATGACGTGCATGGCCACAAGCGTGGCGATGAGGCGCTGGTGGCGGTGTCCAAGCTTCTGGTCGAGAACAGCCGCGCCGGCGACATTATCGCCCGCCTCGGCGGCGACGAATTCGCCATGTGGCTGGAAGAAACAGATGCGGCCGCTGGTCACGCCAAGGCGGCGGCACTGCTACGGCTTGGCCCCAGATTGCGCGAGTATTCCGGTGACGAGGCACATCCGCTGGGCATTTCCATCGGCGTCGCGGTTACCGACCCGTCGCAGGAAGAGCCGCTGGCCGACCTGCTCGCCCGAGCCGACGGCGCGATGTATGTTTCGAAGCGCGGCGGCAAGGGGCGCTACGCCCTGTCAGGCGCACCCGGACAGCCGGTCGTTGAACAGGTCAAGAGGGCGGGCTGAGGCATGTTGAACCGCCTGTTCGGCTGGGTGCAGGGCAAGGAAAAGCCCCCCATTACCTATGACCAGGAAAAAGAACTGGCGAGTGGCGGGGACGATGAATTGCGCGCCGATCTTGCCAGCCGAAAAGATGCGCGGCCGGAAATCCTCTACTTCCTTGTCGAGGACAAGTCCGCAAAGGTGCGCCGCCAGGTGGCGCGCAACACCGCGACGCCACGCCAGGCCGACAAGATTCTCGCCCGCGACGTCGATGACGAAGTGCGCATGGATCTCGCCCGCAAGATCGGCCGCCTGATCCCAGGCCTGTCGGAACGCGAATCGCAGAAGCTGCAGGAACTCACCTTCGAGGTGCTCGACATTCTCGCGCGCGACCAGCTGCCGCGCGTGCGCCAGATCGTGGCGGAGGAGATCAAGCACGCCAGCAACGTGCCGCCGGGAATCGTCAAGCGGCTGGCGCGCGACGTCGAACACATTGTCGCTGCGCCAATCCTCGAATACTCGATGCTGCTGTCGGATCACGACCTGCTCGACATCATCGCGGGCGCAGCGATGTCTGGCGTGCTTGCCTCGATCTCGCGGCGCAAGAATGTCAGCGAAGAGGTTTGCGACGCGATCGTTACTGCCAACGACCCGCAGGCAGTTGCCGCCCTGCTGGCCAATCCCAGCGCGCAGATACGCGAGGAAACGCTCGACTCGTTGATCGAACGGGCACCGGACGAAGGTGCCTGGCACGAGCCCCTGGTGCGACGTCCCAGCCTGTCGCAGCGGGCGTTACTGCGAATTGCCGGCTTTGTCGCCTCATCCCTTCTCAGCATTCTCGAGGAACGCCACGACCTTGAGCCCGAGACGCGCAAGACGGTGGCCCAGGCCGTGCGCCGCCGTGTGAAGGAAGAGGCGGCAGAATCACCCTCAGGCCCCAAGAAGCAGGAAACCGACGACGAGGCGCGCAAGCGTGCGCTCGATCTGCACAAGAAGGGGAAGCTTGACGACGAGACGATGCGCACGGCGGCGGAGATGGGGCAGCGCACCTTCCTCCATCACGCACTGGCGCTGCGGGCCCGGCTGGAAGCGGGCGTGGTCGAACAGATTGCGCGCTCGCAATCGAGCCGTGCGATCACGGCGCTGACCTGGTCCGCGGGGCTGGCCATGCGCACCGCCATGGCACTGCAGAAGCATTATGCGCGCTTGCCGTCAGCCGCGATCCTCAACGCCCGCAATGGCGTTGCCTATCCGCTGACGGAAGAGGAAATGCGCTAGTATATCGATTATTTCGAGGCCAACCCGACCTCCAGCTAGAGCAACCTGCTCTAGTCGTTGGTGATCATCGTCCCGACGCCATGCTCGGTGAAGATTTCGAGCAGCAGGACATGGGGGATGCGCCCGTCCAGGATGTGGGCCGCATGCGCGCCGCGCTGGACGGCGTCGAGACAGGTTTCCACCTTGGGAATCATGCCGCCGAAGATCGTACCGTCCTTCTGCAGTGACACGGCCGATTTCGGCGTCAACTTGCTGATCAGGGCCTTCTGCTTGTCGAGCACACCCTTGACGTCGGTCAGCATCAGCAGCTTGCTCGCCCGCAGCGCGCCCGCAATGGCGCCGGCCGCCGTGTCGGCGTTGATGTTGTAGGTCTGACCGTCAGCACCGACGCCAATGGGCGCGACGACGGGGATGATGTCGGAGTCCCGCATCACTTCCAGGATGCGCGTGTTGACCTTCAGCGGTTCGCCGACAAGGCCCAGGTCCAGCACCTTCTCGATGTTGGAGTGCGGGTCGCGCGTCGTGCGCGTCAGCTTGCGGGCCTCGATCAGGTTGCCGTCCTTGCCCGAGATGCCGGCGGCCATGCCGCCTTCCGCATTGATGCTCTGCACGATCTGCTTGTTGATCGAGCCGCACAGCACCATCTCGACAATCTCGACCGTCGCCGCATCGGTCACGCGCAGGCCATCGACAAAGTCGCTCTTGATCTGCAGCCGCTCCAGCATGGCGCCGATCTGCGGCCCGCCGCCATGCACCACGACCGGGTGGATGCCAACCTGCTTCAGCAGCACGATGTCCTGGGCAAAGGTGCGGGCGAGCGAGTCGTCGCCCATCGCGTTGCCGCCGAACTTGACCACGAAGGTCTCGCCCGCGAACTTGCGCATGAAGGGAAGCGCTTCCGACAGCGTCCGCGAGGTCGCCGCCTGAGCGTCGGAAATGACGGGGGGTGCCTTTTCAGCCATGAGACGCTCTTATAGTCGATTTCAGGCGGGACCGGCCAGCAAGGCCAGCGACGCCCGAAGCTCGGGCAGGCCGAGGCCGGTGCGGGCGCTGGTGATGGCGACGAAGGGATAGGCGGCGGTGTGCGGGCGCATCGCGACCTGCAGCGCGGCGAGTACACTCTTCAACTCGCTGGCCGACATCTTGTCGGCCTTGGTCAGAACGATCTGATAGACGACCGCGGCCTCGTCCATCAGCCCCATCACGTCATGGTCGCTTGGCTTCAGGCCGTGGCGCGCATCGACCAGCAGGCAGACGCGGCGCAGGCCGGGCCGGCCGCGCAAATAGGTGCGGATCAGCGTGTTCCACGCGGCCGACTTGCTCTTCGACACCTTGGCATAGCCATAGCCCGGGAGGTCGACGAGCGTCAGGGACTCGCCCAGCTTGAAGAAGATGATTTCCTGGGTGCGGCCCGGCGTGTTCGATGTACGCGCGATGCTCTGGTTGACCAGAGCGTTCACCAGGCTCGACTTGCCGACATTGGAGCGTCCGGCAAAGGCGATTTCCGTCAGGCCGACCGGAGGCAGCGCATCGATCGAATTGGCGGCGTGGGTAAACTCGATACCGCCCACGAACATCCGCCGCGCGTCCTCGATCTGCGCAGGTTCGAAGACCTCGGCTGTGTCGGGCGCGGCGGTGGGGATGTCCGTCACGGCGTCAGCCGGCGGCCGGGTTCTTGATGCCGGCACGGCGCATGATCACCCACTGCTGCGCGATCGACAGCAGGTTGTTCCACGTCCAGTAGATGACGAGGCCGGCCGAGAACTGGGCAAGCATGAAGGTGAACAGGATCGGCATCAGCATGAAGATGCGCGCCTGCATCGGATCGGTTGGCTGCGGGTTGAGCTTCTGCTGCAGGAACATGCTGATACCCATCAGCACCGGCCATGCGCCCAGCCCGATCAGGCCACCGGCCGCGAGGAAGGTCGGCAGGTCGAAGCTGGGAAGGCCGACCTGCGCGCCGATCCAGGGCAAGAGGCCGAACAGGTTCCACACCGTCGTCGGATCATGCGCCGACAAATCCTTGATCCAGCCATAGAAGGGCGCGTGGCGCATTTCGATGGTGACGAAGAGCACCTTGTAGAGCGCGAAGAAGACCGGGATCTGTACCAGGATCGGCAAGCAGCCGGAGACAGGGTTTGCCTTCTCCCGCTTGTACATCGCCATGATTTCCTGCTGCATCTTCTGGCGGTCGTCCTTGTAGCGCTCCTGGATGCGCTTCATCTCGGGCGCCAGCACCTTCATCTTCGCCATCGCCTTGTAGGAGCGGTTGGCGAGCGGGAAGAACAGCAGCTTGACGACCACGGTCAGCAACAGGATCGCGAGGCCGAAATTGCCGATGATGCCCTGGAAAAACTGCAGCACCGAGAACATCGGCTTGGTCAGGAAGAAGAGCCAGCCGAAATCGACCGCCCGGTCAAACAGGGGCAGCTTGAGCGTGTCGCGGTAGTCTTCGAGCAGGCTGACAACCTTGGCGCCGGCAAAGAGACGGTTGGTCGTTTCTGCTGTCGTGCCGGGAGCCACGGTGAGGCCAGCCGGATGGATGTAGTCGACCTGGTAGTTGTCGGTCGCGCCTTCCATCCAGTGATAGGCGGTGGCCTTCATCGGCGTGGCCTGGTCAGGCACGAGCGCGGCCAGCCAGTATTTGTCGGTAATGCCGAGCCAGCCGCCGGTGCTGGTGAATTCCTTGCGGCCGTCGTCTTCCAGGCTGTCGTATTTGATCTGCTCGAGCGTGCCGCGCATCACGCCGACAATGCCTTCGTGCAGGATGAAGAAGTCGAGCGTCGCCGGGCGGCCGACACGTTTCACCAGCCCATACGGGTAAAGCGTCACGGGCGCGCCGCTCTTGTTCTCCACCTTCTGGTTGATGGTGAACATGTAGTTGGCGTCGATGGAGATGGTGCGCGTGAAAAGCAGTCCCGTGCCGTTGTCCCAGGTCATCACCACGGGCGTGTCGACGGTCAGGCGGTCGCTGGTCGAATTCCAGGGTGTCTGCGCATTCGGTGCCGTCTGGCCGCTGTCGGCGGCGGGCGTCCAGCCGAACTCGGCGTAATAGGGCGATGCCGTGCCGGTCGGCGACATCAGCACCACTTCCGGGCTGCCGGGATCGATGGTCTCGCGATACTTGACCATGGTCAGGTCGTCGATCCTGCCACCGACGCGCGCTATCGAGCCATGCAGGCTGGGCGTGTCAATGCGGATGCGCGGCGATTCAGCCAGCACGCTCTGGCGGTCACGCGGGCCGGCCGGCGCCGCGCGGCTGGCGGGTGCGCCGGGCGTCACCTGCGGCGTGCCGGGGGCGCCCGGCGCGGGCGTCTGTACCTGTTCGGTTCGCTGCTGGGCGATCTGCGCTTCGCGCTTTGGCGCGTCATAGAAGAACTGGAAGCCGAGCAGGATGGCGACCGACAGCGCGATCGCCGCGATGAGATTTTTGGAATCGAGCATCGGGCTTACCTAGTGATGCCGGCAACGGCCCGCGGAAGACGGGTTGGCCAGGCGGTCGGGATGGGAATCGGGAACGGGGTCATAGCCGAAGCCGCCCCAGGGATGACAGCGCGCCAGTCGTCGCAATGCGAGCCAGCCCCCGCGGAAGGCGCCATGCTTCTCGATGGCTTCCAGGGCATAGGCGGAGCAGGTCGGGTTGTAACGACAGTTGGCGCCCAGCACGGGCGACAGTACCCATTGATAGGCAAGGACAACGATGCGCAGGACGAAGGCGAGCGGCGACATCACGGCTCCTGCTTCTGCGGTGCGGGCGCAGTGGCGCCCAACCTGGCGAGTGCGGCGGCCACATCGTCGACCAGGGCGGGAAAGGGGCGGGTGAGCGTGCCCTGGCGTCCGATCAGCACGAAATCGAAGCCGGCGCGCGACTGGCCGGGTATCACGGCCGCGGCCGCGGCGCGCAACCGGCGGCGGGCCCGGTTGCGGATCACCGATCCCCCCACCTTGCGGGTGACGGTGAAGCCGACGCGGACGTCAGCTTCCGGGGTTTCTTCAGCGGGCATCTGGTCGGCTTGAATGATCACGCCGGGTGCGGCCCACTTCCGGCCGCTGGCAGCGACCCTCAGGAAATCGGCCCGTTTGCGCAGGCGCCCCATCCGCTGTGGCACGGGGCCCCGCGGCGGATCAGGCGCTCAGGCGCTTGCGGCCCTTGGCGCGGCGGCGATTCAGAACAGTGCGACCGCCGGCGGTGGCCATGCGGGCGCGGAAACCGTGGCGGCGCTTCCGCACCAGTTTGCTCGGCTGGTAGGTTCTCTTCACGGTCCGTCTCCAACAGACAAAGGCAGCCAAACCCCTTGCGGGGGGCCGGAAAATGCAAGGCCCGCTGTATAAGGGTTGCCCCCCGGCGAGTCAATTGCGGCCCGGCTTTCAGGCGAATTATACGCACAAGACATATAAGCCGCGGCCGAGGTGGCGGCACCGGCCCGCATCTGATATCCCCAAGTGCATGCGGGCGCCATCAAATCGTTGGTTTCCCTGGGCCCATAGCCTCTCGGCCCGGCTCCTCGTGCTGACCCTCAGCTTCGTGATGATCAGCGAAGTGCTGATCTATGTGCCCTCGGTCGCCCGCTTCCGGCTCGACTACCTGCACGAACGCGTGACCGCGGCTCAGTTGGCCGCCACGGCGGTGAGCGCAACCCCGGCGAGCGGCCTGACGCCAGAGGTGGAACAGAATCTGCTCGACCGCGCCGGTATCCAGGCTGTGGTCATCAAGCGGCCAGAGACTCGGACGCTGTTGCTTGGCACATCGGCCGAGACTCCACCGATCGTTTCCGAAAGTTACGACCTGCGCGAAAAGAATCGCTGGCAGCAGGTGGAAGATGCCTTCAGTGCGCTGTTCGGCACGGCCCGCACCATCCGCGTCGTTGATACAGCGCTGGAAGGACCGGACACGCTGGTCGATATCGTGCTCGACGAAGAATCGTTGCGGACTGAAATGTTCGCCTTCTCGCGCCGGGTGCTGGGCGTATCGCTGCTGATCTCCGCGATCACCGGCGCGCTCGTCTTCCTCAGCCTCAATCTTCTTTTCGTGCGGCCGATGCGCCGCATCACGCAGAGCCTGGCCGCGTTTCGCGATGCGCCCGAAAAGGCGCCAGCCGCAATGGCCTCGAGCCGTAGCGATGAAATCGGTGTCGCCGAACGCGAGTTGCAAAGCATGCAGGCAGAGCTGCGCTCGCTCCTGAAACAAAAGCAACGGCTTGCCGATCTCGGCACCGCCGTCAGCAAGATCAACCATGACCTGCGCAATATTCTGGCTACGGCGCAGCTGGTGTCGGACCGTCTCGCTGTCAGCGGCGATCCCGAGGTACGCCGCATCGCGCCCACGCTGGTGTCGGCCATCGACCGCGCGGTCGAGTTGTGTTCGACCACGCTGCAATTCGGCAAAGCGGAAG
>CAXNFA010000008.1:0-12083 GCA_964201105.1 Alphaproteobacteria bacterium
AAGGTGGCCAAGGAGCTGGGCGGCCCGGTCTGGGTCGTGAAGGCGCAGATTCATGCGGGCGGCCGCGGCAAGGGCGGCGGCGTCAAGGTGGTGAAGTCACTCGACGCGGTGCGCGAGGCCGCAGGCAAGATGATCGGCATGACGCTGATCACGCCGCAGACCGGCGCGGCCGGCCGGCTGGTCAAGCGGATCTATGTGGAAGAGGGCGCGGATATCAAGCGCGAGCTGTATCTCGGCATGCTGGTTGACCGCGCCACCTCGCGCGTCTCGATCATGGCCTCGACCGAAGGCGGCATGGACATCGAGGAAGTGGCGGCACACACGCCGGAGAAGATCGTCGTCGTCTCTGTTGATCCCGCTGCAGGCCTGCAAGCCTATCATGCGCGCAAGATCGCCTTCGCGCTCGGACTCACCGGCGACCAGATCAAAGCGGCGTCGAAATTTCTCAGCGCCACATACAAGGCCTTCATCGACCTGGATGCGAGCCTGCTCGAGATCAATCCGCTGGTCGTGACCGGCAAGGGTGATGTCATCGCGCTCGACGCCAAGATGAACTTCGACGACAACGCGCTGTTCCGCCACAAGGACGTGGCCGCGATGCGCGACGAGAACGAGGAAGATCCGGCGGAAACCCGCGCGGCGAAGTTCGACCTCAACTACGTCAAGCTCGACGGCTCGATTGGCTGCATGGTCAACGGCGCCGGCCTCGCGATGGCGACGATGGACATCATCAAGCTGTCGGGCGGCGAGCCCGCCAACTTCCTCGACGTCGGCGGCGGCGCCACCAAGGAACGCGTGACCGAGGCCTTCAAGATCATTCTGTCGGACCCGAATGTCGAAGGCATCCTGGTCAACATCTTCGGCGGCATCATGCGTTGCGACATCATCGCTGAGGGTGTCGTCTCCGCGGCGCGCGAGGTCAGCCTGCACGTGCCGCTTGTCGTGCGGCTTGAAGGCACAAATGTCGACCTCGGCAAGAAGATCCTGGCCGAATCCGGCCTTCCCATTGTGGCTGCCGACGATCTCGGCGACGCGGCGCGCAAGATCGTCAAGGCCGTGAAGGAGGCTGCGTAATGTCGGTTCTCGTCTCCTCGTCGACGAAGGTCATCTGCCAGGGCTTCACCGGAACCCAGGGCACCTTCCATTCCGAACAGGCCGTTGCCTATGGCACCAAGATGGTCGGTGGCGTCACGCCTGGTAAGGGTGGCACCAAGCACCTGAACCTGCCCGTCTTCGACACGGTGGCGGATGCGGTGGCCGAGACCGGTGCCAATGCGTCGGTCATCTATGTGCCGCCGCCGTTTGCTGCGGACGCGATCCTCGAGGCGATTGACGCCGAGGTCGAGCTCATTGTCTGCATCACCGAAGGCATTCCCGTGCTTGACATGGTG
This sequence comes from Alphaproteobacteria bacterium, assembly GCA_964201105.1. Classification (GTDB taxonomy): domain Bacteria; phylum Pseudomonadota; class Alphaproteobacteria; order SHVP01; family SHVP01; genus CANJEJ01. The sequence continues at coordinate 1,392 of CAXNFA010000008.1, forward strand.
ACCGTGAAGCGGGTGCTCAACAATTCCGGCTCGCGCCTGATCGGGCCGAATTGCCCGGGGGTCATCACGCCGGGCCAGTGCAAGATCGGTATCATGCCGGGGCATATCCATCGCCCGGGCAAGGTTGGCATTGTATCGCGCTCCGGCACGCTTACCTATGAAGCGGTGGCACAGACCACTGCGGCGGGCCTTGGCCAGTCGACCTGCATCGGCATCGGCGGCGACCCCGTCAACGGCACCAACTTCATCGACTGCCTGGAGATGTTCCTGGGCGACGAGGGCACCGAATCAATCATCATGATCGGCGAAATCGGCGGCTCGGCCGAAGAAGAAGCGGCCGAGTTCCTGAAGAAGAGCAAGACGAAGAAACCGGTCGTCGGCTTCATCGCCGGCCGCACCGCGCCCCCGGGCCGCCGCATGGGTCATGCCGGCGCCATCATCTCGGGCGGCAAGGGCGGGGCAGACGACAAGCTCGACGCCATGCGCAGCGCCGGCATCAAGATCGCCGAATCGCCCGCGCTTCTGGGCGCCACGCTGGTCGAACGGATCAAGAGCGGCAAGTAGTCCGCCATCGCCAATTGAACTGAACGCTTCCTAGCAAAGAGGGGCGCCGAAACCGGTGCCTGGAAGACATGGGCAATGAGATTGATCGCATCTCGTTTCTGTCGGGAACCAGCAGCGCGTTCGTAGAGCAGCTCTACGCGCAGTATCTGAAGAACCCGAATTCAGTTGATGAAAGCTGGCAGGGCTTCTTCGCCGCGCTGGGTGACGATATTGCGTCGGTGGTCGCTGAATCCGCAGGCGCCAGCTGGGCGCCAGCCGGCGGGCCGTTTGTCGGCCTGCCCGACGAAGAGCGCGACGCTGCGCCAAAGAAGGGCAGGGACGCCGCACCCGTGGCCGGCCCGACGGCAGCCCAAATCCGCGCCGCGACGCTTGATTCGCTCCGTGCGCTCATGCTCATCCGGTCCTACCGCGTGCGCGGCCATCTGTCCGCGAACCTCGATCCGCTCGGGATCGAAGGCAACCGCATGCATCCCGAGCTCGATCCGATGAGCTACGGTTTCGGTCCCGACGACATGGACCGGCCGATCTTCATCGACAATGTGCTCGGCCTTGAATCGGCGACCATGCGCGAGATCCAGGCCCTGTTGCGCCAGACCTATGGCGGCAACATCGGCTATGAGTTCATGCACATCCAGTATCCGGAAGAAAAGGCCTGGTTGCAGGAACGCATCGAAGGCCATGTCTTCGCCGATGACTTCACCGTCGAAGGTCGGCGCAAGATCCTGCAGCAGATGGTCGCGGCCGAAGGCTTCGAGCGCTTCCTGCACCTCAAGTACACCGGCACCAAGCGCTTCGGCCTCGAGGGCGGCGAATCGCTGATACCGATGCTGGAGGCGATCAATAAACGTGCGGCGCTCTCGGGCGTGAAGGAGATCATGCTGGGCATGCCGCATCGCGGCCGCCTCAATGTGCTCGCCAACATCATGCAGAAGCCGTTCCAGGCGATCTTCTCGGAATTCCAGGGCAACAGCGCCTATCCGACCGATGTGCAGGGCTCGGGCGACGTTAAGTATCACGTCGGCACCTCGGCCGACCGCGAGTTCGAAGGCAAGACTGTCCACCTGTCGCTATCGCCGAATCCGTCGCATCTCGAAGTCGTCGACCCCGTCGTGCTCGGCAAGGCGCGGGCGAAGCAGCTCCAGCACAAGGACATGGACCGCACGCAGGTGCTGTCGGTGCTGATGCATGGCGATGCGGCCTTTGCCGGCCAGGGCATCGTGGCGGAATGCTTCGGCCTGTCGGAACTGCGCGGTTACCGCACGGGCGGCACGATCCACATCATCGTCAACAACCAGATCGGCTTCACGACGGCGCCCAGCTACAGCCGTTCGTCGCCCTATCCGTCCGACTTCGCCAAGGGCGTGCAGGCACCGATCTTCCACGTCAACGGCGACGACCCGGAAGCAGTGGTGCATGTCGCGCGGCTGGCGTTGGATTTCCGCCAGACCTTCCATCGCGACGTTGTCATCGACATGTTCTGCTATCGCCGACACGGCCACAACGAAGGCGACGAACCGGGCTTCACCCAGCCGATCATGTACCGCACGGTGGCCAAGCTGCCGTCGACGCGCGAGCAATATGCGAGCTATCTCGTCAGCCAGGGCGTGCTGACGGAAGAAGAAGCGCAGGGCGTGGCCGACGACTTCCAGAAGCGGCTCGAGGAGGACTTCGAGGCGTCGAAGACCTACAAGCTCAACAAGGCCGACTGGCTGGAAGGTGCCTGGAAGGGCCTGAAGATGGCCCATGGCGGCGCGCGGCGAGGCAAGACCGGCGTCGACCTGTCGGTGCTGCAGCAGATCGGCGCCAGCCTGACCCGCGTGCCCGATGGCTTCAACCTGCATCGCACCATTGCCCGCCAGCTCGAAGCCAAGAAGAAGATGTTCGAGACAGGCCAGGGCTTCGACTGGGCGACGGGCGAGGCGCTCGCCTATGGCTCGCTGATGATGGAAGGCTTCGGCGTGCGCCTGTCGGGCCAGGATTCGCAGCGCGGCACCTTCTCACAGCGTCATTCGGTGCTGATCGACCAAGAAAACGAAGACCGCTATACCCCGCTCGCCAACCTGCATCCCAACCAGGCACCGTTCGAGGTGGTGGACAGCATGCTGTCCGAGGTCGCGGTGCTAGGCTTTGAATATGGCTACAGCCAGGCGGCGCCCAACAGCCTCGTGTTGTGGGAAGCGCAGTTCGGCGACTTCGCTAACGGCGCGCAGGTCATCATCGACCAGTTCATTGCCTCAGGCGAAAGCAAGTGGCTGCGCATGAGCGGCCTCGTGATGCTGCTGCCACACGGCTATGAAGGCCAAGGCCCTGAACATTCCTCGGCCCGGCTGGAGCGTTATCTGCAGCTGTGTGCCGAAGACAACATGCAGGTCGTCAACTGCACGACGCCGGCCCAGTATTATCACGTGCTGCGGCGCCAGATGCAGCGCGACTTCCGCAAGCCGCTAATCATCATGACGCCGAAGTCGTTGCTGCGGCACAAGCGCGCCGTCTCCGATCTCGCCGACTTCGGCCCCGACACGACCTTCCACCGCGTGCTGTGGGACAAGGCGCCGCTGCTGCCGGACGACCAGATCCGCCGCGTCGTGCTCTGCTCGGGCAAGGTCTACTACGACCTGCTGGAAGAGCGTGAGGCGAAGGGTGTCAAGGACGTCTATGTCCTGCGCGTCGAACAGCTTTACCCCTTCCCCAAGCATGCGCTGATGAAGGAACTTGCCCGCTTCCCGCAGGCAGAAGTCGTGTGGTGTCAGGAAGAGCCGCGCAACCAGGGTGCCTGGACCTTCATGGCACCGCGCGTCGAAAGCGTGCTGGTCAAGCTGGAGCGCAAGAAGCGCCGCGTGCGCTATGCGGGCCGGCCCGAAAGCGCCTCGACGGCGACGGGCCTGCTGCGCACCCATCTCAAGGAACAGGCGGCGCTCGTGCTGGACGCGATCACGGTCGCGGACACCCCCGCCTGAACATCAGACTCGAACGGACAAGGTTGGTCATGGCCACGGAAATCAAGGTTCCCAAGCTCGGTGAGTCGGTGTCGGAAGCGACGGTCGGCCGCTGGCTCAAGAATGTCGGCGACACGGTGAATGTCGATGACATCCTGGTTGAGCTGGAAACAGACAAGACGAATGTCGAGGTACCCGCGTCCGTGTCGGGCACCATCACTGAAATCGTGGTGAAGGAAGGCACGACCGTGCCGGTCGGCGCCCTGCTCGGCTCCATCGCCGAAGGCAAGGGCTCGCCCAAGGTGGCTGCCAAGGCGGCCCCGGCCGCAGCGGCGAAGCCCGCAGTTTCCGCGCCGGCACCAGCCGTAAAGGCCGCGCCCGCTGCCGCTCCGAAGGGTGATGCACAGACCTCGCCGGCGGTGCGCCGCATCGCCGCCGAAAGCAATGTGAGTCCGGCAGCTGTCGCCGGTTCGGGCAAGGATGGCCGCGTGACGAAGGGCGACATGCTGGCTGCCATCGCGCAGCCTGCTGCCTCGGCCGTCCCGGCTGCGGCGAAGCCGTCGGGCCCGCGCGCCCGCGCCGACCGCGAAGAGCGTGTCCGCATGACGCGCCTGCGCCAGACCATCGCCAATCGCCTCAAGCATGCCCAGAATACCGCGGCGATGCTGACGACCTTCAACGAGGTCGACATGAGCGCGTTGATGGCAGCCCGCGAGGTCTACAAAGATTCTTTCGAGAAGAAGCACGGCGTGAAGCTCGGCTTCATGTCCTTCTTCGTGAAGGCCTGCATCGTCGCGCTGAAGGAACTGCCGACGGTCAACGCCGAGATCGATGGCGACGAGATCGTCTACAAGAACTATTACGACATCGGCGTCGCCGTGTCGGCGCCCCAGGGCCTGGTCGTGCCGGTGCTGCGCGGGGCGGACGAGCTGTCCTTCGCCAATGTCGAGAAGAACATCGCCGAGCTGGGCAAGCGCGCCCGCGACGGCAAGCTGTCGATGGACGACCTGACGGGCGGCACCTTCACAATCTCCAACGGTGGCGTGTTCGGCTCGATGCTGTCGACGCCGATCCTGAATCCGCCGCAGTCTGCAATCCTGGGCATGCACGCGATCCAGAAGCGCCCCGTGGTCGTCGGCGACGAGATCAAGATCCGCCCGATGATGTATCTGGCGCTGTCCTATGACCATCGCCTGATCGACGGGCGCGAGGCGGTGACCTTCCTCGTGCGCGTCAAGCAGTGCATCGAAGATCCGCAGCGCATCCTGCTGGACATGTAAACGGCCGGGACCGGCCACGGAGATTTGCGATGAAAGCAAGTGACCTGGTCGGCACCTGGGAGCTCGTGTCCTTCGTCCGGCGCGAAGCGGACGGCAGCGAGACCTATCCGATGGGCAAGGACGCGGTTGGCCGCATCACTTACACGCCCACCGGTTACATGCACGCCATCCTGATGCGGCGGGGGCGCAATAATTTTGCGACCGCGAACATCTTCGGCGTCGATGATGCCGAACGCTCGGATGCCGCCAACGGCTTCTCCGCCTATTGCGGCGCCTATGAGGTGAAGGACGGCAGCGTCTATCACCATTGCGACCTCAGCTTCTACCCGAACTGGCAGGGCAAGCCGCTGCAGCGCCGGGCCCGGCTTGAGGACGGCCTGCTGCATTTGTCCCCGCCGCAGGAGGCGGGCCAGACCACGACGTCGACCCTGAGCTGGCGTCGCACCAAGATTTGAGGATTTTATGAGCGATACGACCTACGACCTGATCGTTATCGGCGGCGGCCCCGGCGGCTATGTGGCGGCGATCCGCGCCGCGCAGCTCGGCATGAAGGTGGCTTGCGTCGAAAGCCGCGGCACGCTCGGTGGCACCTGCCTCAATGTCGGCTGCATTCCATCCAAGGCGCTGCTGCAGTCGTCGGAGCTGTTCCATGAGACGCAAGCCGGGCTCGCCGTGCACGGCATCAAGACCGGCAAGGTCTCGCTCGACCTGAAGGCGATGATGGAGCGCAAGGACAGCGTCGTCGCTGGCCTGACCGGCGGCGTCGCCTTCCTGTTCCGCAAGAACAAGATCGACTATGTCGATGGCTTCGGCACCTTCACCTCGGCGACGAGCGTGTCGGTGAAGCTGAACAAGGGCGGCACGCAGGTGCTGAACGGCAAGCGCGTGCTGATCGCGACGGGCTCGGAAGTCGCACCGCTGCCGGGCGTCACCATCGACGAGAAGCAGATTGTGTCATCGACCGGCGCGCTGGCGCTGGAATCGGTGCCGAAGGAGCTTGTCGTCATCGGCGGCGGCTATATCGGGCTCGAGATGGGCTCGGTCTGGGCGCGGCTTGGCGCCAAGGTGACGGTTGTGGAATTCCTCGACCGCGTCACGCCGGGCATGGATGGCGAACTGTCGAAGAACCTGCAGCGCGTGCTGACCAAGCAGGGCATGACCTTCATGATGGGCACCAAGGTCACGGGCGCGAAGACCGCGAAGTCGGGCGTCACGCTGACACTCGAGCCCGCCAAGGGTGGCGAGGAAAAGCAGCTGAGGGCCGATATCGTGCTGGTGTCGATCGGCCGCCGGCCATTCACCGCGGGCCTCGGGCTGGAGGCGGCGGGCGTGAAGGCGGACGACAAGGGCCGCATTCCGGTCGATGCGAATTACCAGACCAACGTGCCGGGCGTGTATGCCATCGGTGACGTAATCGCCGGCCCGATGCTGGCGCACAAGGCGTCGGATGACGGCGTCGCCTGCGTGGAGCGCATGACGGGCAAGCAGGCCCATGTCGATTACGACAAGGTGCCGGGCGTTGTCTACACTTGGCCGGAAGTCGCCACGGTGGGCAAGACGGAAGAACAATTGAAGGCTGACGGGGTTGATTACAAGGTCGGCAAGTTCCCCTTCATGGCCGTGTCGCGCGCCAAGGTGCAGGGCGATACCGACGGCTTCATCAAGGTGCTGGCCGATGCCAAGACCGACCGTGTGCTTGGCGTGCACATCATCGGGCCGGATGCCGGGACGATGATTGCCGAAGCGGTGCTGTGCCTGGAATTCGACGGCTCGGCGGAAGACATCGGCGCCATCAGCCATGCCCATCCGACCCTATCGGAAGGCCTGCGCGAAGCCGCACTCGCCGTCGCCGGTCACGCGCTGCACGTATAAATCCCGATAATGCTCGTGATTAGCGGATTGAAATCCGCTGCTTAGGAGCGCGCGCGGGGGTGAGCGTCCTGATAGACGCTGCGCAACCGCGCGGCATCGACCTCGGTGTAGCGTTGCGTCGTAGACAGCGACGCGTGACCCAGCAACTCCTGAATCGCGCGCAGGTCGCCGCCCGCTGAAAGCAAGTGGGTGGCGAAGCTGTGGCGCAGCGCATGCGGCGTCGCGGTTTCCGGCAGGTTGAGCGCGCGTCGCACCTTGCGCATCTGGCCCTGCACGATGGCCGCCTGCAACTTCTTGCCGCGGGCGCCGACAAACAGCGGATCGTCCGGCCCGCCCGCGATGGGGCACAGCCTGATGTACTCGGCGACGGCGGCCTGCACGGCGGGCAGCACCGGCACGATGCGCTCCTTGCGCCCCTTGCCCAGCACGCGCAGGGCGTGGCCGGTGGGCGCTTCGGCGCGCGTCAGGTTCAGCGCTTCGGAGATGCGCAGGCCGCAGCCGTAAAGCAGGGTGATGACGGCGGTGTCGCGCGCGGCGATCCAAGGTTCTTCCTGCCAGTTGCCGATGTCGGCGAGCACGTCGCCGGCTTCCGTCTCGGCCAGCGGCTTGGGCAGGGCGTGCGGGCGCTTCGGCGTGCGGACCAGCCCGATGGCGGCGTTGTTCGCCGCGCCACTGCGGGCAAGGTCGCGGAATAGGCCGCGCATCGCCGACAATTCGCGCGCGAGCGAGGTGGACGCGAGCCCGTCCTCGCGCCGGCGCGCGAGATAGCTGCGGAAATCCGTCAGGCTCAGCGCGCCAAGGTCGGCCAGCGTGGCGGGCTGCCCCAGGTGGTCGCCGAGAAATCCGAAAAAGGCCGACAGGTCGCGGGCATAGGCGGCAACTGTGTGGGCCGAGGCGCGGCGCTGGTGCGCGAGGCGCGCGATATAGGCATGGATCGCCGCCCGCGCATCCTCGGCCGCAAGGAAGAACACACCATCAATGGGAGCCGGCGGGAGGGTGTCGGCCGTCGCCATCAGCGCGGCAGGTCGAGCCAAGCGCGCACGCATCGCCCCGTGGCCTCGGCCAGGAAGCCAAGCAGTTCTGTGCCCTGGCCGGGATAGAAGCGGCGGTCGGCACGGGAGGCGAGGGCGAGCAGGCCGGCGGGCCCGTCCTGGCTGACGCGCAGGCGCACCAGCGCTTCGGACCGAATCTGGTTCGACTGTTTGCCGAACAGTCGGGTGTCGCCATTCACCTCGGCGCGCAGCAGAATGGTGCGGCCTTCGCCCACCATTTCCTCGACCATGCCCAGCGGCAGGATGCGCAGGCCCTTGATATTGCCCGGATGCGTCGTCGGATCGGCGGCCTCGAAACACAGGGTGATGAAGTCGACGTCGAGCGTGCCGATGAAATCCTGCGTCACGATTTCCAGAAGGTGGTCGAAGGTGCGCGCCTCCAGCATCGCCAGCACGGCGGCATGGATGCGCTCCTGGCTTGACATGTTGGTGCGCGTCGCATCGACCAGGTTGTCCTGATGATGGCGCAGCGAATGCATGTCGCGCCGCAGCTTCTCGATCATGAAGCGCTGCATGTCGACGACATTCTCGCCGCTATGCTGGACGACGGGTGGCGTCATCGCCTCCAGCACGTCGGGGCGCTCATTCAGGAAATTCGGGTGGCGGCGCAGAAAGGCGGCGACCTGCTCGGCATCCGGCAGCCCATCGGCCGCGGCAGAGTTGCGGGGCGGAACGGGGGGCCGCATGGCGCTCAGGCCGCGCCGGGCATTTTCAGCCCGGACTTGTGCCAGTCGGCAAGGAAGGCCTCGAGACCCTTGTCGGTCAGCGGATGCTGCGCCAGCTTGCGCAGCACGTCTGGCGGCACGGTGACGACATCGGCGCCGATCAGTGCCGATTCCAGCACATGGGTGGAATGGCGCACCGAGGCGACCAGGATCTCCGTCTTCAAGTGAGGGTAGTTGTCATAGATCTGGCGGATGTCGCGGATGAGCTGCATGCCATCCTGGCTGATGTCGTCCAGCCGGCCGACGAAGGGCGAGATGAAGCTGGCGCCCGCCTTGGCGGCAAGCAGGGCCTGGTTGGCCGAGAAGCATAGCGTCACGTTAACGCCGATGCCGGCGTCGCGCAGTGTCTTGCAGGCCTTGAGGCCGTCCCAGGTCAGCGGCACCTTGACGACGACATTGGGAGCGATGGCGGCCAGCGTGCGGCCTTCCTTCACCATGTCTTCATGCGCCGTGGCGGTGACCTCGGCGCTCACCGGTCCCTTGACGGCGGCGCAGATGTCGCGCACGACTTCGCCGAAATCGCGGCCCGATTTGGCGATCAGCGACGGATTGGTGGTGACACCGTCCAGCAGCCCGGTGGCCGCGAGGTCGCGGATGTCGTCGATATTGGCAGTGTCGACAAAGAATTTCATATCAGTGACAGGATCACTACAACGCGGCTGCGCGCTTGAGGCGCGGGGTCCAGGTGGGCAGAGTGTATCGCATGGATTCGGTCCGTACCAGTTCTGCTCCGGACACACCGATACCGGCGCGGGTGCGTGTCCTTATCCCGCTGCCGTTGTCGGATGCCTATGACTATGCCGTGCCGGCGGGCATGACGCCGGTACCAGGCGACATCGTCGTCGTGCCGCTGGGTCCGCGCCAGGTCATCGGTGTGGTGTGGGACGATGCGACCGACCCGGAAATCGCGCCGGAACGGCTGCGCCCCATACTCGAAATCGTCGAGACGCCAGCGATGACGGCAAGTTTGCGCCGCACTATCGACTGGGTGTCCGCCTACACACTTGCCCCACGTGGCAATGTGCTGCGCATGGCGCTACCGATGTCCGACGCGCTGGGCCCGCCGCGCACACGCGTGGTCTTCGCCGCCACGGACCGGCGCCCGGCCATCCTGACCGACGCGCGCCGCCGCGTGCTTGCGGTGCTGGAGGATGGCTTTGCACGCAGTTCGATGGAGCTGGCAGAGGAAGCCGGCGTCAGTCCCGGCGTCATCCGCGGCCTGGCCGATGCTGGCGTGCTGGCGGAACAGGCGGCACCACGCGACCGCCCCTTTGGTGATCCCGATCCCGACGCAGACGCGCCCGTGCTGTCGCCGGCGCAGCGGGTGGCGGCCGATGACCTGGTCGCGCGGGTGAAATCCGACAGCTTTTCCGCCGTGCTGCTCGAAGGCGTGACGGGGTCGGGCAAGACGGAGGTCTATTTCGAGGCCATCGCCACCGCCTTGCGCGCCAGCCGCGCGGCGCTGGTGCTGCTGCCGGAAATCGCGCTGACGGCGCAGTGGCTCGACCGTTTCGAGGCGCGCTTCGGCGTGCGGCCGGCGCCCTGGCATTCCGAACTTCCGTCGCGCGAACGTCGCCGCGTATGGCGCATGGTGGCGGAAGGCCGCGCGCCTGTGGTGGTGGGCGCGCGTTCGGCGTTGTTCCTGCCTTTCGTGAATCTCGGCGTCATCGTCGTCGACGAGGAACACGACCCGTCCTTCAAGCAGGAGGAAGGCGTCATCTACAACGCGCGCGACATGGCGGTGGTGCGGGCGCGCGCCTCGGGCTGCCCGGTCGTGCTGTCGACCGCGACGCCGTCGCTCGAGACGCTCGCCAATGTCGAAGCGGGGCGCTATGCCCATGTCCTGCTGCCCAACCGCCATGGCGTGGCGGAAATGCCGGCCATCGCGGCCATCGACCTGCGCCACGATGCGCCACCGCGCGGCCGCTGGCTGTCGCCGCTTCTCGAGGCAAGCTTGCGCGAGACGGTGGAGAATGGCGAGCAGGCGCTGCTCTTCCTCAATCGCCGCGGCTATGCGCCGCTGACGCTGTGCCGCACCTGCGGCCACCGCATGCAATGCCCGCATTGCACGGCCTGGCTGGTCGAACATCGCCATAGCGCGCGGCTGCAATGCCACCACTGCGGCTTCACCGGGCCGCGCCCCGACAAATGCCCGTCCTGCGAGGACAGCAACAGCTTCGTCGCCTGCGGCCCCGGCGTGGAACGGCTGGCGGAAGAACTGGTCAATGCGATGCCCGATGCACGCGTCGCGGTGATGGCGAGC
>CAXNFA010000009.1:0-11987 GCA_964201105.1 Alphaproteobacteria bacterium
GAGAAGGACATGCGGCGGAATCACCGCGGCGGGGACGGCGAGGCAAATGAGCAGGGCCCGGAGCGAAATTTCGCCCATCACCAGCCAGGTGATGCCAACACCCACCGGCCAGGAAATGGCAATGCCGAGCACGGTCATGATCAGCGTGGTCACAGCCAGGCTGCGACCCATCATGATCCGGCGAAATCCGTCCTGAATTCTTGTTGAAATCCGCACGCCTGTTCGCCCCCAGCGACAGTCGCTCCCACGCCCTGAGTCGTAGCCGATTCCGGCCGCGCGGGCGACTCAAACGAACGCATGAGATGCGGGGGGAGGTGTGGTGCCGCAGGAGGGAATTGAACCCCCGACCCACGCATTACGAATGCGTTGCTCTACCCCTGAGCTACTGCGGCGCCGGGGCTTTTAAAAGCGGCGCCACAATAGGGGTCCGACCCCGGGGCGTCAACGTGGCCCCGGCCCTGCGCCAGATGGGGGCAAAACGGGAGAAATCAGCGCCCCCGGGCGCTCGGCTCCGCCCACGGCGTCGCCCACCGGGGGGATCGCCGCGATGCCGTCCAGCGCCAGCATCTCGCCCGCCGGCGTCGTCCAGCGCAGCGAATCGAAGCTCTCGCAGCCGTCGCAATGCGGCTGCCAGGCCGGATGCAGGCGGCCACAGACCTGACAAACCCAGGCCGGCCCTTCGGGCGCACGGTCGATGCGCCCCACCCAGGCCTCGGCCGCCACCGCGCCATGCTCGGCTTCTTCCAGTTCCGCCATCGCCCGCAGGGTCCGGGCATCCGGTCGGCCGGCGAGCAGCGGCTGAAGTTGCAACCGGGCGAGACCGAAATCCCGCGAGTCCACGGCAGCGGCGGCAAGTGCCAGCCGCGATTCGGGATCATCCGGCGCCAAGGCGGCCAGTCTCTCAATCCGCCGGCGGATCGCGCCCGCGTCCTCACCCGAAAAGATGAGACGGTATTGCGCAGCCAGGTCGGGGTGCGGCAACCGCCCCCAGGTGTCTTCGACAATCCGGCCGGCGCGGCGGCGATTGCCCTGGACGTGCAGGATCTCGGCGGCCAGCAGGGCTGCGGGGCCGAAGCCTGTGTCCAGAGCATGGGCTGATTCAGCGAGCTTCAGGGCCGCATTGAGGTCGCCCGCCAGCTTCGCGTCCTCGGCCTGCTCGAAGCGGGCAATGGCGAGGCGGCGGCGCGATTCGGATTCGGGCAGCAGCTTGTTCTTGAGCGCGCGCTCGGTCACCCGTTCCGCCTCGCGCCAGTTGCCCGCCTTGGCTTCAAGGGCAAAGAGCGTGGACAGCAGCCAGGGCGCGTCGGGGTTGAGCAGGAAGGCGCGGCGCGCAAGGTTGAGCGCCTCATCCGGCCTGCCGTCGCGCTCGGCCTCGGTCAGCAAGCCGCGCAGGCCAAGGAACTCCATTTCCGGCCGCTCGAGCATGGCGGCGAAATAGCGGTGCGCCGCCATCTCGTCACCGCTGAGCTGTGCCGCCTGGGCCGATAGCAGCATGGTGAGCGGCCCTTCGCCCAGCAGTGTCTCCGCCTTGCGCGCGAAACGCAGCGATGCCTGGCGATCGCCCGCCGCCACCGCGACCATGCCCTGGCTCAGCGCGAGCTGGCCATCGACCAGCCTGCGATGGGCGCGGGCCGCGCTGAACTGCGCCGGGCCATGGACCAGCCAGTTGATGCCGCGCCAGACAAGGACAATAACAACGATGGCCGCTGCCATCAGGGCCACCGCCAGCACAAGCGGCATCTCAATGCGGTAGCCCTGCCAGGTCAACAGCAGGTCGCCCGGCCGTTCTGCCAGCCACACCACCGCCGCTGCGATCAGCGCGATGAGCAGAAAGAAGGTGACGGCCCGGACCATCGGCTACCGGCCCGCGGCGCGCACAAGCGCGACAAGGGCCGCATCGGCGGCCAGACGGCCGCGCGCCGCTTCCAGCCACGGCCGCAGGGTTTCGCCCGCGGCGCCATGCAGGCCTTCGACCTCGCTCACGGCCGCGGCAAGGTTGTTTTCAGCCAGGCGTTGCTCGGCGCGCGCAAGCCGCGCTTCCGTCGTGTCGCCGGGCAGGTCGCCAACGCGGCGAATGCGGACGAGGCCGGCGAGGCGGCCGAGCGCCCGGTCGGCCCAGTCGCCCCCTTCCGACGAGGTTGCCGCCACCGCTTGCGAGGCGAGCGGCGCAAAGCGCTGGCGCAGCACGTCGAGTGTCGGCACGCCCGCCTGTGCGAGCGGCTGCAGCGCCGCGACCGCACCCTGAGTTTCTGGCGTCAGCGCACCCAGATGAACGCGGGCTGCATCCAGCGCCGGCACAAAGCCGGCGCCCGTGCCCACCTGGTCGCGCAGTTGCACCAGCGCGAGCAGGGCGGCCGACTGGCCGGCCTGGCTTTGTTGGCGCGCTTCCACGGCATCCATGCGGCTGCGTATTGCCGCGACGGCATCGCTGCTGGTGGCCAGCGCGCGGATACGATCTTCCACTGCCGTGAGCCGTTGCGACGCATCGCCGGTTTCGCCCAGCGCACGCTCCATTGCCGCCAGGCGTTCGCGCAGGCGATCGAGGCTTTCCTCGTCTCCCGCGGTGGCGGCGAGGGTGGCAAGCCGGGCCTCAAGCTGCGCGAGCCGATCGGTCAGCCCGGCGGCGCGGGCCGGATCGTCCAGCCGGTTCATGCGATCGGCCAGGCCGGGCAGCGCGGACAGGCCTTGCTCCACCTGCGCCAGCCGCTGTTCGAAGGTTTCGGTGCGGGCGGTCGCCGCCCGCGGGTCGACGTTGCGGAAGAGCACATCGAACTGCGCCGTCAGGGCAGCAAGCCGCTGCTCGGCCGTCGCGAGCCGCGCGACAGTTTCGGTTTGCTGGACTGTCGCCTGCCCGGATGTTCCGCGCAGGAGCGGCACATACCAGCTGACGCCCGCGGCGACGACCGCCGCCGCAATAACGGTGAAGACAAAAATGAACACACCGCCAAGGCCGCGGCGCGGCCGTGCGACCGCGACAGGCGGGGGTGGCAGAGGCGGCTCGAGCCGGGGCATCGGTTCGACCGCCGGGGGGGCGGATTCAGTGTTCATCGGTTTCGTCCCAGTATGCGCGACGGCGAGTGCAAGATCGATCAAGGAGTCGGACGTCGGCTCTGCGGCAATCTCGAGCGCACGCCAGTTGAGCGTCGCCGCGGCTGTGGCCACCGCCGCGCTGAGGCAATAGGCCGTCACGGATTCCACCGCCCGCTCAAGGCCCGCTTCCGACAGCAGCACGGCGAAGGCGGCGGCGCTGCGCGGCGAATAAAGCAGCACCCCGTCGATGGTGCCGTCGCGCAAGGCCGCCGACGCGTCTGGGGGCAGGCCGGCCGCGGCGGTCGCTTCATAAAGAACAACGCGCCGCGCGGTGAAGCCACCACGCTCCAGGTCGCCAACGAGATCGCCAGCAACATCGCTACCGCTGGCGTGGAGAATCGCGCCGTCGATCGGCAGATGCGTTTCCCGGATAAGGGCGGCCAGCGACGCCACATCGCCGTCGGCGGCCGCGACATTCTTGAAGCCGGCCGAACGGGCTGCGGCGGCGGTGGCTTCGCCCACCGTCAGGACCGGCATGTCGCGCCGGGTGGTGGCCTTGGCCAACGCCGTCACGCCATTGCGGCTGGTGACGGCAATGGCCTGCACCTCGGCGAGATCCAGCTCCGCCTGTTCCATGAAGCGGATCGTCAGTACGGGCGCCACCAGCGCATCGTGACCGGCGGCGACCAAGCGGTCCGCCACCGCCCTCGCCTCGCCTTCCGGTCGTGTGACGAGGAACCGCATGAGGATCAGGCGTGGAAGAAGTGCGGTCCGCCGCGGCGGCGCAGCTCTTCGCCGGCGTCGCGGCCGATGCGCAGCGCGTCGCGCGCCGGGCCCCGGCGTTCCGTGCGGTGCAGCGTCTGTCCATCGGGCGAAACGATCAGCGCCGTCAGGGCAATGTCTTCGCCCTGCATCGTACCCAGCGCTGCGATCGGCGTGCGGCAGGATCCGTCAAGCACGGCGAGCAGCGCCCGTTCGGCATCGACGCAATGCGTCGTCACCGCATCGGCCAGCGGCGCCAGCAGGCGATGCGCGCCATCGTCATCCGCCCGGCATTCCACACCGATGGCGCCCTGCGCCACGGCCGGCAGCAGGTCGTCCACCTCCAGCACTGCGGTGGCGCGGTCGGCCATGCCAAGACGCCGCAGGCCGGCGAAGGCAAGCAGCGTGGCGGACGCCACGCCTTCCTCAAGCTTGCGCAGGCGCGTGTTCACGTTGCCGCGAAAATCGACGATCGAGAGATCGGGCCGCTTGTGCAGCAACTGCGCCTTGCGCCGCAACGAGGATGTGCCCAGCACCGCCCCTGCGGGCAGGGCTGCGAGATTGGGCCAGCGCAGCGACAGGAAGGCATCGCGCGGGTCTTCGCGCGGCAGCAGGCAGGGAATGACCAGGCCGGGCGGCAGCGCCGTCGGCATGTCCTTCATCGAATGGACGGCAATGTCGATGCTGCCGTCATACAGCGCCTCTTCGATCTCCTTGGTGAAGAGGCCCTTGCCGCCGGCATCGGCCAGCGGGCGGTCCTGGATGCGGTCGCCGCTGGTGCGGATCTCGACGATATCGACCAACTCGGGTGTCAGGCCGGCATGCAACTGCACGAGCCGGTCGCGCACATGATGTGCCTGGACCAGGGCAAGCGGCGAGCCGCGTGTGCCGATGCGGAGCCGACGGGGTGGGAAACCTTGCTGGGTCATGGCTGGCGATGCTACAGGCTGGACGGGCGGAAGCCCGATATATAACGGAATTTGGTCCAGTCTGGTGCCCCAACCCCCCATCGTCCTTGGTATTGAGACGAGTTGCGACGAAACCGCGGCCGCCGTGGTGGATGGTGCACGCCGGATTCTGGCAAATGTGGTCCTGTCGCAACTGGACGACCACCGCCCCTATGGCGGCGTGGTGCCGGAAATCGCCGCCCGCGCCCATGTCCTGCATCTTGACGGGCTGATCGAGCGCGCCATGGCGGAAGCCGGGATCGGCTTCGGCGACCTGTCGGCCATCGCCGCCACCGCCGGGCCCGGCCTGATCGGGGGTGTCATGGTCGGCCTGACAACCGGAAAGGCCCTGGCTGCGATCACCAACCGGCCGCTGATCGCCGTCAACCACCTGGAAGCCCATGCCCTGACGGCGCGGCTGACCGATGACGTGGCCTTTCCCTATCTGCTGCTGCTGGTCTCAGGCGGCCATTGCCAGCTGCTGCGCGTGGATGGCGTTGGCCGCTACCAGCGGCTGGGCACCACGATCGACGATGCCATCGGCGAGGCCTTCGACAAGACCGCAAAGCTTCTAGGCTTCGACTATCCCGGCGGCCCCGCGGTCGAGCAGGCGGCGCGCAACGGCAACGCGAAGCGCTTTTCTTTCCCCCGCCCGCTCATCACCCGCGACGATTGCAATTTTTCGTTTGCCGGTCTGAAGACTGCCGTGCTGCACGCCGTGCGCGCGCTTGAAAGCAACAGCGCCGTTACCGCGGAGGATCGCGCCGACGTGGCTGCCTCCTTCCAGGCTGCGGCGGGCGACGTCATCGTCGACCGCACGCGCCGCGCCATGGCCCTGATGCCATCCACCGGCGCGCCACTGCGGCTGATCGTCGCCGGCGGTGTGGCCGCCAACACCTATTTGCGCGAGCGGCTGACGCAGCTGTGCGCCGGCCAGGGCGCGGTGTTTGTCGCACCGCCGATCGCGCTCTGCACCGACAATGCCGCCATGATTGCCTGGGCCGGGATGGAGCGCTTCCGCCTGGGCCTGATTGATACGCTCGACGCGCCGGCCCGGGCGCGCTGGCCGCTCGACCCCGCCGCGACGGCGGCTTAGTCTTGCCGCTCCATGCCATTTGTCCGGCCCGCCGGAGGATTTGAATGCTGACCGAAAAGCAGATGCCGGAGCGGGTCGAAGTACGTCCCGCCTTTCCCACGCCCGTCATCATGGCGATGGTTCCGGACGCCGAAAAAATCAACAAGGCGTTGCGCAAGACGATTCTGGCATATGAGAAGAAGATGCCGCCGCGCACCACCTATGACAGCAACATCGGGGGCTGGCATTCTGAACGCGACCTGCTCGACTGGGGCGGCGCCCCGGCTCAGCAGATCGTCGACACTGCCAGGGAACTGGCAGACCGCATGACCGCCGCGCGCAGCGGCCGGCCAGCCGAGGTGGAATGGCTCGCCAACGCCTGGGCCAACGTCAACCGCAAGGGCCACAGCAACGAGCCGCACGTCCATCCCGGCTCCTTCTGGTCCGGCGTCTACTACGTCGATGATGGCGGCTGCGCCAAGGACCGCGAGCTTGGCGGCGAATTTGTGATCGCCGATCCGCGTGGTGCGGCACCGGCAATGTATGCGCCGAACCTGTGTTTCCGTGGCCCGGGCGGCAGCTCGGTCGGTGCCACCGAACTGGTGCCGCCGCGCGACGGCGTGCTGATGATGTTTCCCGCCTGGTTGCTGCACGGTGTGCGGCCCTATCTAGGGACGGGCACGCGCATCTCCATCTCGTTCAACCTCAGCGTGAAGTCCGAATAGGCGCGCATGACCATTCGCAAGTTCGGCATCATCGGCGGCGGCGCCTGGGGCACGGCACTCGCCAACGCGGCGACGGCAAACGGCGGTGTCGCGGTGATCTGGGCGCGCGAGGCCGATGTGGTGGAAGCCATCAACCGCTCGCACCGCAACCCCGTGTTCCTGCCCGACATCGAGATCAATCCCTTTGTGCGGGCGAGCGGCGACATCGCAGAAGCCTGCAACGCCGAAGCCATCCTGCTGTCGACACCGGCGCAGCATATCCGCGCCATCTGCCAGCAGGCGGCGGCGCATGTGAAGCCGGGCGTGCCGGTGGTTATCTGCGCCAAGGGCATCGAGCTCGAGACAGGACGTCTGCTGTCCGAGGTCGTCGCCGAAATCCTGCCGGACGCGCCTGTTGGCGTGCTGTCGGGCCCGACCTTTGCCCATGAAGTGGCGCGCAAGCTGCCCACCGCCGTGACGCTCGCCATCGCCGACGCAGGCCTGGGCGACCGGCTGGTCGCCGGCTTGGGCAGTGCAGCCTTCCGCCCCTACCGGAGCAGCGATGTGACCGGCGCGCAGATCGGCGGCGCCGTGAAGAATGTGATCGCCATTGCGTCCGGCATCGTTACCGGCCGTGGCCTTGGCGAAAATGCCCGCGCGGCGCTGATGACACGCGGGCTTGCCGAAATGATGCGGCTGGGCCTGGCCCTCGGCGCTCGCGCCGACACGCTGATGGGGCTGTCGGGCATGGGCGACCTGGTGCTGACCTGCAGTTCGGCCACATCGCGCAACATGTCGCTTGGTCTGGCGCTGGCACGGGGCGAATCGCTGAAATCCTATCTCGCCGGCGGGCGCGGGCGGACGGCCGAAGGCGCCTATACCGCCTCGGCCGTGGTCGCACGGGCCAGCCGCCATGGCGTCGACATGCCGATCTCCGGCGCGGTCGATGCGATCCTCAACCACGACGCGGACATTGACGCGGCGATCGAGGCGCTGCTGCGGCGGCCCTTCCGCGGCGAGAATGACGCTGCCGGCGGGCTGCGGCCATGATCTTCATCGTGTTCTGCCAGGATGCCGCCGAAGGCACGGCTCGGCGCCAGGCGCTGATGCAGCAGCATTTCGCCCATATTCGCGCCATGAAGCCGCATTACCTTGTGGCCGGCCCCTGCCCGGCTGACGCCAGCCGGCCGGACCAGGCCAGCTTCCTGCTGCTCGAGGCCGACAGCGAGGAGGCGGCGCGTTCGATCATGGAACAAGACCCCTATTTCATCGGCGGCGTGTGGAAGGACATGATGATCCGTCCCTTCCGCCCGGTCGTTGGACGCTGGCTTCCCCCGGGAATGGAGTTGAACTTTGAGCGCGATTAAGAAGGGCTTCATCAACACTGGCCGAACCCAGGTTCACTATCGCTCCGCCGGGTCGGGTCCGCCGGTCATCCTGTTGCACGACTCACCCCGGTCGTCCGTGCTGCATCTGCCGATGCTGGAATACCTGGCCGATCGTTTCACCGTGATTGCCATCGACACGCCGGGCTATGGCATGTCGGACCGCATCGACGTCGCCGGCCAGCCGGAGATTCCCGATTTCGGTGATGCGCTGGCGCGGGTCATCGAGGGCCTTGGGCTGGAGCGCTGCCCGGTCTATGGCGTGCATACGAGTTCGAAGATCACGCTGTCCTTCGCGGTCAAGCACCCGCAGCGCGTCGCCGTCGCCATTCTCGACGGCCTGTCGCTGCCGCCGGGCGGCAAGGGAGCGGACCCGGAATTCATCCGCCGCTACATGGCGCCCTTCACCGTGACAGATGACGGCGGATACCTTGCCGCCGAATGGACACGCGTGCGCGACTTTGGCCGCTGGTTCCCCTGGTTCGACCGGCGCGCCGAGACGCGCAGCAAGAGCGACCGCGCCGACATGGCCTTCACCCACGGCTATGCCATGGACCTGTTCATGGCCGGCGCCGATTTCTCCTCGGCCTATGGTGCGGCGATGCGCTATGTCGCCCTTCCCGGCGTGTCGCAACTGAAGGCCCGCACCGTCTTCATGTGCCGCGAAGACGACGTGCTCTTCCGCTACCTCGACGACCTGCCGAAGCCGCTGCCCGCGGGTTGCACGATCGAGAAACTTGGCACCGACCGCGATGCGCACCGCGCGCGCATCCGCGCGATCTTCGAGGAATACGCCGACTTCAAGGGCGCAGCGGGCTTCGTCGCACCCGATCCACTCAAGGACACGCCGGCCGAGGGCCAGGTGCTGTGCGGCTATGTCGACCTGACCCATGGCCAGATGCTGGTGCGCAAGGCCGGCAGCGGCAAGGGGCGACCCATTGTCTATATCCCCGACACGCCCGGCGGAACCGGCGCCAGCGAGCCGATCCTGCGCGCGCTTGGCCAGGGCCGCGTCGCCTATGCGCTGGAGTTGCCGGGCACGGGCGAGTCCGCGCCGCTGCCGGGCCCTTCATCCGACAGCTTTGCGGAGGCCATCGCCGAAGCCATCGCCGCGCTTGGACTCAGCGAGGTCGATCTCTACGCCGAGCACATGGCGTCGCCACTTGCCGTCGAACTGGCGGCACTGAAGCCGGCCATGGTGAAGACGCTCGTGCTCGACGGTCTGCCGGTCCTGAGCAAGGCCGAGCGGCGCGACATGGCGCTCCGCTATTGCCCGGCGCTGGAAGCCCATGTGCATGGCACGCATTTCATCGACGCCTGGCACATGCTGCGCGACCTGGAACTGCAATGGCCCTGGTATGACGGCCGCAAGACCGCAATCCGTGTCATTGATCCCGAGATTGACGGTGAGCGGCTGTATCTGCTGATGCTCGACGTGCTCAAGCAGATGGCGCATTACGGCGAGGCGGCCCAGGCCGCGCTGGCCGTCGATGTCGCGGCCCTTCTGCCCAAGGTCATGGCGCCGACCGTGTTGCTGAAGACAGACAAGGACGTCCGCTACGCCGGCATCGACCTTGCCGCCCCGCAGCTGGCGAAGGCGCAGACCCTGCCCCGCGCGGCCGCGGTCGAGGCGCGGGCCAAATCCGTGCTCGCGGCGCTGGCAAAGTAGTCGATCATCATGACCCGCTATATCCGCCCACAGGATCATGCCTGGACCGCGACCGGCATTGCCGGCGTGGAAAAGACGGTCCTGTGGCGCGGCGGGCATGGCGTGGCGACAGAGTTGTTCCGCCTGAAGAAGGACGCGCCCTATCCGCCGCACCCGCATCGCGGATGGGAACAGATGTGGGTGATTGAAGGCCGCATCCGGCTCGGCGACCAGGAGATCGGGCCCGGCGAGTTTGTGTTTACGGAGCCGGGAGAAAGCCACGCGCCGGAGATCCTGGAGGATTCGCTGGTCCTGCTGTCCTTCGGCCAGGCTTCGTGATCCGTTTCGCCGTTGCGGCTTTGTCGCTGTTGCTTCTGGCTCTGCCCGCTGGCGCACAGACGCTGGATCGCGACCAGCGCGATGCCTTCGCCATGTTCGACCAGGATGGCGACGGGCAGCTGAGCGGCGACGAAGTGTTCGCCGTCAGCGCCCGCTTCGACCCGCAGGCCAAGAGGCCCGAGGTCGACAAGCAATTCGCAACCGCCGACGGGAACAAGGACAACTTCCTGAGCTACAACGAGTTCGTCGATATGCTGTCGAACCAGCCGGCGACCGAATCGCTCGCCATGGCCTTCGCCATGTTCGACCGCAACGCCAACGGACAGATCGACATCATGGAACTGCGCCGCGGCTTCGCCGCCATGGGCGACACGCTGACCGACGAGGACGCCCGCGCCATGATCAGCGAGGGCGACCGCAACAATGACGGCTTCCTGAGCCGCAATGAGTTTATGGCCGTGATGCGCTAGAGCAATTTCGTCTTTGATCGAATCGCGATTCGATCAAAGACGAAGTGATTGCTCTCCTTATCAAGAAGCTAGAGCATGTATCCCTCCTTAGACGCGATCGCGTCTAAGGAGGCCATGCTCTAAGCTGCACCCGGGAGGATCAAACCATGTATTACGCCGTCTATTGCACCGACTCCGCCGAGGGCAGCCGCCTGCGCCAGGAACACATGGACCCGCACCGGGCGCATGTCGCCAGCGTCGCCGACAAGCTGCGCCTGGCCGGTCCCTGCCCCGCCGCTGAAGGTCAGACCCGCGAGGCGAGCCTGCTGGTGATCGAGGCCGACAGCGCCGCCGAGGTTCGCGCCATCATGGAAGCAGACCCCTATTTCAAGGCCGGCGTCTGGGAGAATGTTGTCGTCCGCCCCTTCCGCGCGCTGTCGGGAAGCTGGCTGCCAAAGAAGGCCTGACGCGATGGCCTATTGGCTGATGAAAAGCGAGCCGGAAACCTGGTCGTGGGATGACCAGGTGAAGAAGGGCTTGGAGCCATGGAATGGCGTGCGCAACTACACCGCGCGCGCCAACCTGGCGGCGATGAAGAAGGGCGAGAAGGCCTTCTTCTATCATTCGGGTGGCGAGCGCCAGATTGTCGGCATCGTCACCATCGCCAGGGAGGCCTATCCCGACCATACGGACCCGACCGGCAAGTTCGTCATGGTGGACGTGAAGACCGACAAGCCGGTCAAGACACCGGTGACGCTGGCGCAGGTGAAGGGCGAGCCGAAGCTCCAGAACATGGAGCTGGTGCGCTATTCCCGCCTGTCGGTGCAGAAGGTGTCCGACGCGGAATGGGCCACCATCTGCAAGCTCGCCGGCGTGAAGGCCTGAGCCACCGCCGTGCCGTTTCCCACCATCTGGTCGGGCTTTGAAGGCGCGCCGCCGCCGGGCACCAAACTGTGCCATGCGGCTGATATCGCGCCGGGCGATGCGCATGTCGCGACCTTCCGCGACGGGTCGCTGCTGTTCGAGATGTTCGTGCTGCGCCTGCCCGACGGCGCGCAAGTGGCCAACGCGGTCGATGGCCTGGTCGCCTATGTCAATGACTGTCCGCATGCGCGCACACCGCTCGACTGGCAGGAAGGGCAGTTCCTGACGGCCGATCGCACGCGCATCCTGTGCGCCACGCATGGCGCGGAGTTCCGCTTCGAGGACGGATTGTGCGTGCACGGCCCCTGCCCGGGCGCGCGGCTGCTCGCCGTGCCGATCGCGGTGCGCGACGGCACGGTCTTTATCGCAGGCTAGCTCTAGAACACCGAAAAGGTCGTGCCGGCAATGCCGAGCGGCAGGCGGCCGGCCTCGAGCAGGCGAAACTTGATGGCGAAGGGATGGTCTTCCTCGGCGCCCGCGGCCAGCACCAGGCCCGCCTGGAAGCAGGTCGCCACGGCGTTGCCGGCGATGGCGGTGGTGAAGGATTCCTCGCCGCCATCGGGCTGGTAGGTCGCAAGCTCCGCCGCGCGTTCGATCGCTTCAAGCGCCACGCCCGCCGCCTGCGCCGTCAGGTGATTCAGCGCGTTCATCAGCTCCGCCTCGTCGATCACCTCGAGCGCCTCGGTGATCAGCGCCGATTTCAGCTGCTCTTCGGCCTCCCACC
>CAXNFA010000010.1:0-11706 GCA_964201105.1 Alphaproteobacteria bacterium
TGCCGTTGCCGAGCAGGGCGGCCAGTTCCACATCCTGCAAAGCGGTGGACCGGCCTACACCGCCTCGGGCACCTTCCAGGCGAAGAAGTAGCCCATCTTTCGCACACGGCGCCGTCTGGCCCGGGTGCCAGGCGCAAGGATCAGGGCCCGGTGGATATCCACCGGGCCCTTCTTTTTGCCCCGCGCTCAGACCCGTACTTGAACTGAAGTGACCCGCCTCAGGCCGTCTTCGCACCGTAATAGAGCATCACAGTGTGCTTGGCCTGGGCGAAGAACAGCCAGCGTTCGACCAGCATGCCGGACAGGCCCGACAGCGCAGCCAGGATGGCCGCAATCCCGCCGTATACGCCGAGCATCGTAACAAGGCTCACGAGGGTCAGCAGAAACGGCAGGCCATAGGCGAAGATCATCACAAACGCGCGCAGCTTGCGCGCATGCTTGCGGGCGATTCGATACCCCATTTCCTGCTGCAGGTAGTTCTCGGACGTGTTCGGCGATTCGAGCAGCCGCACCTCGCCAAAACGGCCAAGGCCCGTTGCTGTGCCAGGCGTGCTGGGCGACACCATGCGGTCGATCGCCCGCCAGTAGGCAAGCTTCACCGCCAGTGACACCACCAGTCCGACAACGACCAGCGCTGCCGTCGCGTCGGTGCCCGGGGCGAAAATCGTCGAAAGCGCATGCAGCAAAAGCGCGCCGGTAAACAGGCTGTGGCCGAGATAGTTGGGAATGACCCAGCGGCTACGCCACTGGGCAATCGGCTTCAGGCTGCCATAGATCATGGCCGTGCAAGTCACGGTGGCGATGCAGCCGGCGGCAGCGAGTGCCGACAGCAGAGCTGGCAGCAGCGGCCACAGCGTCGCGTCGCGCGCCGGTATGGCAAGGAATAACCAATACAGGGCGAAAATTCCGGCGGGAATATAAGTGCCCGTCGACAGGACCGCCTCTCGCGACAACCAGGACGAACGCCATTGAGAAAAGGCGCGCAGGAAGCGCTCTGGGTGGCCAAGGTGGGCGAGTGATGACAGGAGGCCGACGGAAATCAGCCCGAAGGCCAGGATGAAACCGATCCAGCCAAACCAGGGGTCTAGGGGTAGCCGTTGGGCAAGGCCATACGCGGCCATCAGGCCAAGAAGGCCATAGCCCGCGCCCGACGACACGGTGAAGAAGATGACGGAAAAGGCTGGATGCATCGGCGCCGAGATTCCCTAGGACAGCAACCGGTCGATCCACTGCAGGAACTTGCCCGCGCTGTCCGGCGCAGTAGGCGCCAAGGCCGAAGGCATGGCCTGCGCACTGCTGCCGCAACTCGTCTTGGGACGCGGCGGCAGATAGCGGTTAACCGGGGCGTAACCCTGCTCCGGCATCAGTGCATAGCCGCCGCGATCGGCGACGAGCTGTGACACCGTGGAGTCAGGGTCGCCGAGATCGCCGAAATGACGCGCGCTGGCAGGACAGGTGGACACACAGGCCGGCACCCGCTCGGCCTCGGGCAGGTTTTCGTTGTAGATGCGGTCGACGCACAACGTGCATTTCTTCATCACGCCTTCGGTGATGTCATATTCGCGCGCGCCATAGGGGCAAGCCCAGGAACAGAGCTTGCAGCCGATGCATTTGCTCTCATCCACCAGCACGATGCCGTCTTCCGCACGCTTGTAGGATGCACCCGTGGGGCAAACAGTAACGCAGGCCGGTGTATCGCAATGCAGGCAGGAGCGCGGGAAGTGGACCGTACGGCCGCTGTCACCCTCGCCAACCTCGAAAGCGTGGATGCGGTTGAACCACACCCCCGAAGGATCGGCGCCATAGGGCGCGATATCGGTCATCGGGGCCGCGACGCCGCCAGAGTTCCACTGCTTGCAGTTGACGGCGCAGGCGTGACACCCGACGCAGGTGTCGAGATCAATGACAAGGCCAAGCTTCTTTGCGGAAGGGGTGGGCAGGCTGGTCATGACGTCTGCCTTTCACGCTTCCCCCGGAACATCTTGCCATAGCGCGACAGGCCCGGGCGTTTTGCAAGACCGTCGGGCGGCGTCAACACACCGAACTGCGGCTGGCTGACCGCAACGTCCTGATCGCTCGCCTTCGTCACCCGCACCCGCAGGTCGTACCACGCCGCCTGGCCCGTGACCGGATCGGCATTGGCATAACGGTAGCCGTCGTCCTGCGCCGGCAACAGTTCGGAGATGACATGGTTCAGCAGGAAGCCCTTTGTCGCCTCGGGTGCATCCGGCGCCAGGTTCCAGGCGCCACGCCGCTTGCCAATAGCGTTCCAGGTCCACACCGTGTCGGTGTTGACGCCATCCATCAGGCGCACCTGGGCGCGGACCTTGCCATGGTGGCTTTCGACCCAGACCCAGTCGTCGTCAGCGATGCCCAGCGCCGCCGCCTTGCGGTGATGCATGTAGAGCCGGTTGCTGCCATGAATCTGGCGCTGCCAGGCATTCTGGGAATCCCAGGAGTGATACATCGCCATCGGCCGCTGCGTCAGCGCATGCATCGGGAAGCTGTCGCGGTCGATGGCGGCTTCCTCAAAGGGCATGTACCAGAGCGGCAGCGGGTCGAAATAGGTCTCGATACGCGCCCGATGCTGGGCGGGCGGCAGCTTTTCGCCGTGGCCGCGCGCCGACAGGCGGAAACGCTGCAGCACTTCGCTATAGACCTGCAGGATCACCGGGTCGCTGTTGTCCATGAAGCCGAGCTTCACGGCATAGTCGATATAGCCGCGGTTGACATTCTTGAAATACTTGTGGTCTTCCGCGAGTTCGCCGAACCAGTAGCAGCCATTGGCGATGTATTGCTCAAGCTGCTTCGGGTTCGGCTTGCCGACGCCGTGCTGGTCGCCATTCTCGCCACGCCAGCCAGCCAGCATGCCAATGCCAGGGCGGCGTTCGTGGAACACCATGTAATCCTTGAGCCCGCCCGGATAGCGCGGTGAGCCATCCGCGTTGACCATGCCGGGCAACTGCAGGCGTGCGCCAAGATCGAGCAGCACGTCCTGGAACGGCCGGACATCGCGGTCAGGCGTCAGGATGGGCTGGCGGATCGAGTCGGCCGGGCCATCGGCCTCCGAGATCGGACGGTCCAGCAGTGAGATGCAATCATGGCGCTCGAGATAGGTCGTGTCGGGCAGCACGAGGTCGGCAAAGGCCACCATCTCGGACCAGAAGGCATCCGAATAGATGATGTGGGGAATCTTGTACTGGCCGGTCGCCGGGTCGCGGTCGGTCAGCATGTCCATCGTCCCGCCGGTGTTCATCGCGCTGTTCCAGCTCATGTTGGCCATGAACATGAACAGCGTGTCGATGGGGTACGGGTCGCCTTTCCAGGCCTGGGTGATGACCATGTGCATCACGCCATGCGCCGCGATGGGCGCCTCCCAGGAATAGGCCTTGTCGATGCGCTGGGCGCGGCCATCGGCGTCCACCAGCAGATCGGCCGGGCCCTGCGGGAAGCCGAGTGGTGCGCCCTTCAGTGTTGCGCCCGGGCCCTGCGGTGCGGCCGGGCGGTTCGCGGGCGGTATTGCCTTCGGATAGGGCGCCTTGTAACGGAATCCGCCGGGCACATCGATGCTGCCCAGCAGGATCTGCAGCACATGCAGCGCGCGGCAGGTGTGGAAGCCATTGGAATGGGCCGAGATGCCACGCATCGCATGGAAGCTGACCGGGCGGCCAACCATCTTCTCGTGCCGCCGCCCTGCGAAATCGGTCCAGGGCACGTCAAGCGTGACGGTTTCTTCGAAGGCGACACGGGCGAGATCGGCTGCGATCCGGCGGACTGTCGCGGCGGCGATGCCCGTGGTTTCCGCCACGGCTTCGGGGGCGTAGGCCGGATCAAGAAAACGCTCCGCGAGTAGCGTGAAGGCAGGCACGGCCACGCGTCCATCCGGCAAACGCTGCTCGCCCACCAGGGCGGCATCCACGTCGGCGCCGAGCGCGGAGGCAAGCGCCTTACCCTTGCGATCCCAGCACAGCGGCGCGCCAGCACCATCACGGGCGAACAGGCCGTCGTCGGCCGCGCCAGGATCGCGGATCACCAGCCAGCCTGCGTTGGTATATCGGGCGAGATAGGCGAAATCGACCTTGTCGGCGAGCAGCAACTCGCGAATCAGCGCGAAGATGAACAGGCCGTCGGTGCCCGGCCGGATGCCAACCCATTCGTCGGCGACGGCGGAGTAGCCGGTGCGCACCGGGTTGATCGAAACGAATTTCGCGCCGCGCGCCTTCAGCTTCGACAGGCCGATCTTGACCGGGTTCGACGCGTGGTCTTCCGCAACGCCGAACATCATGAAGTGTTTGGTGTGCGTCCAGTCGGGCTCGCCAAACTCCCAGAAGGAGCCGCCGATGGTGTAAAGCCCGGCCGCCGCCATGTTCACCGAACAGAAACCGCCATGCGCGGCATAGTTCGGTGTGCCGAACTGCGTCGCCCACCAGCCCGTCAGGGCCTGGCTCTGGTCGCGGCCGGTGAAGAAGGCGAGCTTGCGCGGATCGGTCTTGCGAATGTCACCCAGCCACTGCGTCGCAATCGCCAGCGCCTCGTCCCACTCGATCTCGACGAATTCGCCCTTGCCGCGCTCGCCCATCCTTTTCAGGGGCTTGGTGAGCTTCGCCGGCGACATCTGCTTCATGATGCCGGCCGAGCCCTTCGCACAGAGCACGCCCTTGTTCACCGGGTGCTTCTTGTTGCCCTCGATATAGCGAATCTGCCCATCCAGCATATGCACACGGATGCCACAGCGGCAGGCGCACATGTAGCAGGTGGTTTCCTTGATCGTGTCGGAAACCGTCGGTGATTTTTCGATCTGCGGATCAGTCACAGCGCGGCGATGGTGGGAGGGGGAGGGCGTAAGCGGCGCTTTTCTTCGAAGGCAGGAGGCTTCCCGCTTTCCTGTCGCGTTCGTCGATAGCATAATTCGCCGACCTCATGCGACGCATAGTTTTCATCGCTTCTGCGAAGGGTCATGCATCAGATGCAATGCTGAGATTTTCATCCACGCGAGCGCCTTCTGTGTTGTGCAGGCGGCGGTTTCGTTTGTCCGCCGCAGAATGACTTACTATATACAAATATTTAGTGTTTATTGTGCAGGGTGCGCTTGATGCGTCCATGGCCGGCTCTCCTGTTGGTGATGTTCGCGGTCTGCGCGGCGCGTCCGGCATCGGCCCAGCTGGAAGCGGACCTGTCGTCCCACCTCATCTCCATCACATCGAATTTCACCGGAACCGAACTGCTGCTGTTTGGTGCAACGGATGGTCCGGGCGACATCGTTGTCGTTGTACAGGGGCCGCGCGAAACCCTGACCGTCCGCCGCAAGCAGCGCATCGCGGGAATCTGGCTCAATGGTCGCGCCATTTCCTTTGCCGACGTACCGGCCTATTACGCCGTTGCATCCACACGCCCGCTGGAGCAACTCGCGCCGACTACCATGCGCGCCCAGCACCGCATGGGCGGCGAGTTCCTGGCCTTCTCCGTTGCGGCCGGGACGCAGAACATCGCCGGCGCCGAACTTGCCGCCTTCCGCGAAGCGCTCGTGCGCAACAAGCGCAACGCGAGCCTCTATTTCGAGGCTGAAGGCAGTGTCACCTTCGTCGGCGAACGCCTGTTCCGCACCAACATCGTCATCCCCAGCACCGCTCCGGATGGCACCTACAACGTCAACATCTACCTGATCCGCAACCAGCGGGTGATCGATCAGAAGACGACGCCCCTATCGATCAACAAGGCGGGGCTTGAGCGCACGGTGCATGAACTCGCCCACGAGCAGCCCGCCGCCTATGGCGTCATTGCGATTGCCATTGCGATTGTTGCGGGCTGGGGTGCCGGCGCCGTGTTCCGCCGGCGGACCTAGAGCATAGCCGCGCGGCGCAGGACAAAACGAAACACGCCGTCTGCTTCGGTGGACGAAACCAGCGTGTGCCCCGTGGTGTCACAAAAGGCCTGAAAGTCCTTGGGCGCCTGCGGGTCGGTGGCAAACACCTCCACCTCGTCACCGGCTGCCAGTGATTTTAAAACCTTCTTGGTGCGCAGCACGGGCAAGGGGCAACGCAGACCGCGCAGATCGAGGCTTTCCATGCTTCACCCCGCCGGCTTGCGATTGATGACAAAGCGGATCAGCGCCAGGGCGTCGGCCGAGTCCCATTCCGCGGCCCCGGACAGACGGCCAACTTCCCGGCCATCCCGGTCATACAGAATGCTGGTCGGCATCACGCTCACCCCCATCGCGCGCGCCACCGTGCCGCGATTGTCGAGATGCAGGCCGAGCGCGGTGAGGTCATTTTCCTGCAGGAAGGGTTCTGCGACTTTCCGGCCTTCCAGGTCGACGCTGATGGCGACCAGCGCAAACTCGCTCGACGGCAAAGCCTTCTGCAACCGCGCAAGCGAGGGCATCTCCCGGATACAGGGCGCGCACCAGGTGGCCCAGTAGTTCACCAGCACAACCTTGCCCCGATAATCAGCCAGACGCTGCTCGGCGCCGTCTCCATCGCGCCACGGCGTGAGCGGCGCTGCTGGAGCCTTTTCCGCAAGAACAAATTTCTCCACCGCGCCGCGCACGGGTGGGCGATCGGCTGATGAGTTGTCCGTCAGAAGATAGCCGGCAATCGCCGCCAGCACGACCACCAGACCAATCAGAGGCAAGACCAGCTTCTTCATTGCAACGACTATCGGCCCGCCACCCGCAGACCGCCGGAGGCGCGGTCGATCGTGGCGAGCACCGTATCCTCGCGCAGAAGCTCGGGAAGAGCGAGGCCGTTTGGGGCCTGCGGGCCGTAGACCACATTGAAGGGAATGCCGAAGCGGTTGTGGCGCGCCAGATAGTCGGCAATGGCAGCGTCGGGGTTCGTCCAGTCCGCACGCATCCGGACAATGCGCGGGTCCATCAGCAGATCCGCAACAGCGCCCCGATCCAGCACCAGGGCCTTGTTCACCTTGCAGGTTACGCACCAGTCCGCGGTGACATCGACAAAGACCGTCCGCCCTTCGGCGACCAGCCGGGGGATCGCCATTTCATCAAACGTTTCCCAGCGGGCTTCCGGCGCAAATCGCGCGGCCATAGGCGCGGTCAGGCTGGGCGCCAGAACGGCCGCGGCAGAGAGCGCGATGGCCCCTGCGGCCGCGAATCGGGTCCTGCGCCGGCCAACCGACAACAACGCAACGGACAACGCAAGAAGCCCCGCCACCAGCGCCGCGCCCTGCCAACCCACCTGTGTGAGAAGGATGGACAAAAGCCAGAGTCCGGTGCCGAGCAGCAGAAGGCCGAGGGCGCGTTTCACCAGAGCCATCCAGGCGCCGGGGCGCGGCAGCCGCAGTACCAGACCCGGCAGCGCAGCAACCAGGAGATAGGGCGCCGCCATGCCAATGCCCAACGCGACGAATATCGCCCCGGTCTCGCCTGCGCCACGGCTGAGAGCATAGGCGATGGCCGTTCCAAGGAAGGGTGCGGAGCAGGGTGTCGCCAGAATCGTGGCGAAGACACCGTTCAAGAAGGCCCCGGTCATTCCGCCTGTCGGACCGGTCCCGGTTCCGCCACCCACCCAGCTGGGCAGGGAGACATCAAAGAGTCCCCAGAGATTGGCGGCGAACAGCACGACGACGGCGGCCATGACCGCGATGAAGGTTGGGGACTGGAATTGCAGGCCCCAGCCCAGTGCCTGCCCGCCGGCGCGCAATGCAATCAAGGCGACGGCCAGCGCAATGAAGGTCGCCACCACCCCAGCCGCCGTGGCGAGGAAGCTGCGCCGTACGATGCCGCGATCGAGGCGCCCGGCATCGACCACCGACAGCAGCTTGATCGACAGCACGGGCAAGACGCAGGGCATCACATTGAGCAAGAGGCCGCCTAGCAGCGCGAGGCCAAGTGCAAGCCAAAGAGACAGAAAGGCTGTTCGCTCGCTGTCGCCGAGACGCAGCGTAATCGTCTGTTCCACGGCGCGGTCGCCATCGACCAGCGTGACGGTGACGGGGGCACCCAGCAGGTCGCGCGCAACGATCCTGCTGGAGGCAACGGGCAGATGCAGGACGGCCCGTCTGGCACTGTCGGAAAGCGCCAATTCCGGGCGCCCGAAAGCGTAGCCGTTCGGGCCTTCGACGAAGACATCGGGCGCCCGGAACGTCTCGCTTGTCGTCGCAATCACCTGCAGCACGCGCTGCGCGCCGTCAGTCACGATCTCGGCGCGCTCCACGGCAAGACCCTGGACGGGCCCGGCCACGGGAACGAGCGAGGCGTATTTGTTGATCAGGCCGGCATCCGGTCCGATGGCGCCCCCGGCCGGCAGGGAGAGTGCGAGATTGACCGTGTGCGGCACGCAGATTTCGGCACAGGTCAGGAAATTGACCTGCGCCCTGATGGTTGCCGCCTCACCCGCGCGCGCTGCGCGCATGTCGATCGGCAGGACCACCTCGTTGGTGTAGCCAAAGGTATCGAGACCGAAGATTTCGAAGCGATGAGGGCGGGGCCAGCGCAGGGCCGCCTCGCCGACATTCTCGGAGCCCTGCCATTCGACTGTCGTGGGCAGGCCCGCCTCGCCCGGTGAGCGCCAGTAGATCTCCCAGCCCGGCGCCATCTGGTAGTGCAGCCCCAGCCGGATGCGATCCCCCGTCACCCCCTCCGTCGCCGACACCAGCCGGACCCGCCCCTGGTCATAGATCGCCCATGGCGAACTCGCGGCCGCCGCTGGCAACGCCAGGGCTGCCGCAAGAAGCAGGGCGACCAGCCAGGAACGGCACAGACGGGGAAGGAGCGAAATCATTGAGGTGAAGGGCCAGGCAATATGTGTGAGCCGGAGTATACGCCGCCGCCCGCAGGGCACTGCTCACACGGTGTCACACATCGTCACAATGCCGTGTCGGTGTCCGGGTCGATTCGGGTCAGGTCGGCCTGGGGACCGACCTGATGGCTGGCACTATGGCCGACGTCGATTTGCTCCGGCTGCAGGAAGCGATGGGCATAATCAAGGTAGATGCCCGATGCGATGAACAGGTCGTAGAGGTCCGGGTCAATATGATTGCTTGCCTTCATGCGCTCCATGATGGCGAGTGTCTCACTCAGCTTCTTCGCCGGCTTGTAGGGCCGGTCGCCCGCCGTCAACGCCTCGAAGATATCGGCAATGGCCATGATCCGGGCCGGGACGGACATCTGCTCGCGAGTAAGCCCGCGCGGATACCCCTTGCCGTCCATGCGCTCGTGATGTGCGCCGGCATACTCCGGCACATGACGCAGGTCGCGCGGAAATGGCAGATCTTCCAGCATCTGGATCGTCATGACGATGTGATTGTTCACAATGGCACGTTCCTGTGGCAGCAGCGTGCCATAGCGGATGCAAAGATTGTCGGCTTCGTCAGAATCAAGCAGCGGCCGCATCTGTCCCTTTGTATCGCGCCATTGCCGATCAGCAATGCGACGGACCCGCGCCTGGTCGTCTGCCGGCATGCGCTCGGTGCCGCGATTGCAGCGCTCGAGAAATGCGAAGTCGTCATCGAGCTGCGCCATTTCAACGCGAAGCGCGGTTTCCAGCGTCGCGGCTTGTTGTGGCCGGGCGATCTTCTGGTGCAGGCATGCGATCTCGGCATCACGCTTGAGGATTTCCACGCGCGTGCGGATGGTTTCTATACGGTCATAGACACGCTCCAGCTTGGTCGCCTTGTCGACCACCCACTCGGGGGTGGTTATCTTCCCGCAATCGTGGAGCCAGGAGGCGATATGCAGTTCGTAACGCTCCTCGGGGCTCAGGGAAAAATCCGCGAAAGGACCGTCACGCACCGAACAGGCGGCGTCGGCCAGCATTTCGGTGATGACGGGTACCCGCTGGCAATGCGCACCGGTGTAGGGGGACTTGGCATCGATCGCCTGGGCAATGACGTGCACGAAGGCTTCCATCAGCTTCTTCTGCCCGTCGAGCAGCTGATGGTTGTCGAGTGCAACGGCCGCTTGCGACGCCAGCGCCAGCACGACGCCTTGAGCCGCGGTGGCAAAGGGGATGATGGCACCGGTCGCGCGGTCGATCGCATTGACCAACTGGAGCACGCCGATCACTTCGTTGTGGATGCTCTTGAGGGGAACGGTCAGGAAGGATTGAGAGCGGTAGCCGCTACGACGGTCATAGTCCCGCGCACCCGAGAAATCGAACGCCGAGGTTACGTAAGCGTCCGGCACGTTGACCGGCTCGCCGGCGAGGGCTACATGGGTCGCCACGTTCCGGTGGTTTTCGCTGCCGTCGGCGAGGTAGAGGCGGAGGGGCGCCAAACCGGTTGCGCGGCCGGTGGTGCCGCCAAAGGCCGCGCCGGTCGATAGCGTCCGCATAATGGCGAATTCCAGGCGTTGGTCGTCATTGCGCAGATACAGCGTGCCACCATCGGCCTGGGACAAGGCCATCGCCTCGATCAGGATACGTTCCAGCAACCGGTCGCGCGCGCGTTCGGCTGACAAGGCAATTCCGATTTCGACCAGCTTGCGAAGGGCCGCGCCCTCGTCAAAGCCCCCGGTTGACCCCGCACTTTCGTCCATGAGCTCCCCAAAAGCCCCAAAGCCCCTTCCGGAGCCTAATGGTGCAGTTGGCCGCACGCCAGCGCCGCCCCATCATTGCCCCGGCGGCAAAGACAAAAAAAGCCAGCCCGCCGCTTCGTATGAGCACCGGGGACAAAAAAACGCCGCCCTTGCAGAGGCGGCGTTCAGAGGGGGATGAGAGAAGACTAGAAACTAGACAGTCAGATCAACATATCGGCCAAGCCCCGGGATAGGGATCCGGGGCCGGTCCGTTTCCTTGAGGGGCCGGACCGGGGATGACAGTCCGGACACCTCGCGAACTTCGCGGCGATTCTGAACCTCAAGCTCCACGGCGGCCTGACGGGCCGGTGTGGGGGTCGCAACCGGCTTGTCCGCAACCGCCCCATTCTGGGGAAGCTGCCGGAAGAGCTCGGCGGCGCGCTGGGATGCAGAAACGCTGTCCATGGGAGGCATCATGGCCCCCCAACCCTTAACAGCGGGTAAACCCGATCAGGATGATTTGGCGGCCTCGGCTGCTGCCGCGCGGGCAGCCAGTTCAGCGGCATGGCGGCGGGCATCGGCGCTTGGCTTCGCGTCGTCGATGCGGCTGTAGACCGACACGCCGATGACGAGCAAAACGGCAAGGAAGCCGAACATCAGACGAAATGACTCGGCCTCGCTCAACCCGGCATCAAGGGCCGCGCCGATCACCAGCCCGCTCAGCCATTGCAGGATCGCGGCGCCCAGGAAGACCGACATATTATTGGTTGTCATGCCACGGCCGACGAGATGATTGGGAAAGATCGTCCGGCCATGGGTGGTGATCATGCTGCTGTAGCTGCTGACCATCCCCATCAGCGTGAAGAGCACCGCCACCTGCCATAGCGCCATCTTCGGTACCACCGCCAGAATGGCAAAGATGATCGCAAAACAGCATGCGCCACCCACGATCAGCCATTTGCGCGTGTCGAGCCAGCGGTCCATCTGGCCATAGGCGACGTGGCCGACGACCTGCCCCAGTGTCGCCAGCAGCAGGATATTGCCGCGCCCGACGCCGTCCAGACCATGGACATTCGTGAGGTAAGGACCGCCCCATAGCGCAACGATGGTGAGCGTGCTGCCGTATGTCACCGAGTTGATCGCCAGGATGTAGGGCAGCCGGCGGTTGCGCACCACCTCGCCTAACCCCAGCCACACGGCGCGCAGGTTTTCCGGTTTGCGACTGAAGTGGG